>JALWKK010000021.1 GCA_027081505.1 Flavobacteriaceae bacterium | reverse complement strand
TCTTTATTCCTTAGGAATATGTTTCCCTAGATAAACCAATTTCCAACCATTTTCAATATTCATATCTTTGTTAAAAGAAGTTATTATTTCAAGTTCGCCATTTTTATTTTTTATAAAAAGCGGTATCATATCTTTATCCTTTTCGGTTTTTTCAATAAGGGTGTTATAGTGTTCTTTGTCTTTAATTTCTATTTCATAAATAGAGGGAAAATGATGTGCTGTTTTTGACAAGGAAGTATAATCGTCTGTGTGTGAGAATAGTCCTTCTTTTGGATTGTTTTGAGAATCTTTCATTTCTTCTACAGATACCAATCGAAACGCTCCGTTTTCACCAAATTGATTTTTAAACTTCTCTATGGCATATTTGTTTATTTTAGAGTTTCCGGTGAGTGCTAAAATGTATCCCATATCGTTTAATTCTATATTGTCGGAAAGTGTATCGGAATAGATATCGGCGGTAATCGCTTCAAGACCCATTTCTTTAGCTTTCGCAATATTATCGGGATTGCTGTCAATTAAAACCACATGCCTTCCTATTTCGTCAAGATATTTAGCAATAATTCTAGAAACTTCAGACGCGCCAACAATTAGTATCCCTTCAGATCGTTTTAAGAAAACACCGGCTAATTTAGCAAATAATCGTGCTGTTGTCGCGTTTAAAAGTACGGTGCCAAGTACAATCATAAAAACCAAAGGTGTAATATACTCGGCTCCGGGAACTCCTTTTTCGGCTAACTTTAAGCCAAATAAAGAAGCAATACCTGCGGCTACTATTCCTCTGGGACCTACCCAACTTATAAACAGTTTTTCGTTGGTTTTTAAATGTGATTTCCGGGTGCTTAAAAAAACACCAATAGGTCTAATTAAAAACACAACAATAGCAAAAAGAATGGCTGTGTTCCAGTTATAAACCAACCAAATATCTGTCATATTAATATTTGCGGAAAGTAATATAAACAAAATGGAAATTAACAAAACACTTAACGATTCTTTAAAATACAATATGTCTTTTAAATATTTGCTGTTGGAATTTCCTAGAACCATCCCCATAACAACTACTGCTAGTAAACCGGATTCGTGAGCAAATGTATCTGAAAGCACAAAAACTCCTAAAACCGAAGCCAAAGCAACGACGTTTAACAAGTAGTGCGGAATCCATTTTTTATTCATTGCAAAATTTAATGCGTGCGCAAACGTAAATCCAAAACTGGTGCCAAATAACACTATTTTTCCAAACTCAATAAGAGCTGTTTTGGTAAACTCTCCACCTCCTTCTACACTAATAAATTCAAAAACCAATACCGCCACCAAGGCACCAATAGGGTCTATTAAAATTCCCTCCCACTTTAGTATTGCCGAAACATCTTTTTTTAATGGAATGTTTCTTAATATAGGGGTGATTACAGTGGGACCTGTAACAATAATTAGTGCAGAAAATAAAAAGGAAATTTCCCAGCTTAAATTAAAAATATAATGTGCTGCGATGGCGGCTCCAAAAAAAGTAACGGCAGAACCTAATGTAATCAACCTTGTA
>JALWKK010000020.1 GCA_027081505.1 Flavobacteriaceae bacterium | reverse complement strand
ACTTAAATATACTAATCTTTCCGCTTTTATGCAAATAAATATTTCGTTTTCTTACGTCGAACTGAGGTTTTTAAGTTTTCTTATTGAATCATTCTTATTCTGTATTGGTAGTAACAATTCAAAAAATTTAAAATAGTTTTGGTCTAACTTATATTAAGAATTGGTGTTATATTTGAAGACAACAACAATAGTAAGTTTATGATAAAGCCCTTTGATGATAGTTATTTTATGACAAAAGCCCTGCAAGAAGCTCAAGTTGCTTATGAAAAAGGCGAGGTTCCTATTGGAGCGGTCATAGTAAGTCATAATCAAATCATTGCACGTGCTCATAACTTAACCGAAACGTTAAACGACGTTACGGCTCATGCCGAAATGCAAGCCATAACCGCAGCAGCCAATTATTTGGGCGGAAAATATCTTCAAAAGTGTACGTTGTTTGTAACATTAGAACCTTGCCAAATGTGTGCAGGAGCCTTGTTTTGGAGCCAAATATCACGAATTGTTTATGCAGCAAGAGATAAACAAAGGGGATGTATAAATTTAAACACAAAACTTCATCCCAAAACCAAATTAGAAGGAGGAATAATGGAAAAAGAGGCTTCTGCATTAATCAAACGGTTTTTTATTGAAAAAAGAAATTTGAATTAACCCGCATTATTCATATAATAAAAACGGAGTGAATTATATTAGTACATTTATAGGAGAAAATGCGGGAAACCCCGACTTAGAAATGTTGGCAGTGCCTATTGGTTAAAAAATTTCGTGAATTTTTCGGGTAAAAAAAACCTACAAAACATTGCTTTGTAGGGTTTCTAAATCTAAATACTATATATCTTAGTCGTGTATCACGCGCACTTGTGCGGCAACCACTCCTTTTCTGCCTTCTTCTTCAACATATTCTACTTTGTCTCCTTCGTTAAGGGCTTCTCCGTTAAGTCCGGTTACATGTACAAAAATGTCTTTTCCGGTTTCGTCATTAGTGATAAAACCGTAACCTTTAGATTCGTTAAAAAATTTTACTGTTCCTTCCATGGTAATAAAAAAAATAAATTAATAATAAATCAAAGGTAGGATAAAAAAATAGGGTAACGGCAAAAAAAAGGTAGTTTTTGAAAAATAGTGCTTGATTTACAATTTTTTACCTTGATTGTAATCACGCATTTTCTCAATATTTTCTTTGGTTAGCATATAGTTTTTTACATCTTTGTTTTTCCATCTGTGATAGATAAATAAAGGCATTAGAACAAAAAATAAAACGGCTACTGATAATCCTATAAAAAAGTGCCCCGACTCCGGATTTTCAGATTTTATATAAAAACCATAAACAAAACCTGCAATAATAATGAGTAATAATAGTTGTAAAAAATATTTCATTTTTAGAATTATTTTGTTGAAAATTCTATAAGTTTTCGTCGGTAAGCTGTCAACATTTTTGATTTTGATATAAAACCAAAATATTTACCCTCTTTTACAACCGGAAGATTCCAAGCTCCGGTATCTTGAAATTTTCGCATAATTATCTTCATCGAATCTTTATCTAAATCTATAATTTCAAGAGGATTTTGCATAATGTCTCTTGCATATATTTTTTTATATAATGATTTATTAAACATTATAGGACGCAGGTCATCCATCAAAATAACTCCTTGTAGGACTCTTGTTTGGGGGTTTATCACCGGAAAAATATTTCGCTTTGAAACTACAATGGCATTTTTTACTATTTTTTTTAATGTCATTTGGGGATATACCTCAACAAAATTGGTTTCAATAAGTTTGGTAACATCCATTAAAGTAAGAACAGCTTGATCTTTATCGTGGGTAATGAGCTCACCTCTTTTGGCAAGTTCGGCGGCATAAATATTATGTGGGATGTATTTTTTTGTAATTAAATACGAGATAGAAGAAACAATCATTAACGGAACAAAAAGTTCGTATCCTCCGGTAATTTCGGCAATAAGGAAAATAGCTGTTAACGGTGCTTGTAACACACCTGCCATTAACCCTGCCATACCAACCATTGCAAAATTAGTTGCAGATAAATGATGGTTAACCACATTGCTATGATTAATGATGAGTGCAAATACATAACCGGAAATACTTCCTGTAAATAGAGTTGGAGCAAAAACACCACCTACACCGCCGGCACCAAAAGTTAATGAAGTAGCAACTATTTTAAATGTAACAAGCCCTACCAAAAAAACAATAACTATCCAAATATCATTAGATAACCAGTTAAAAAAGTTTTGTGATGTAATTTCATCAACTCCCCCTCGTAAAATGGTATTAATTGTTTCATATCCTTCACCAAAAAGAGGCGGTATTAAAAACACAATAACACCTAACAAAGCACCACCGATTAACAGTCGTTTGTACGGGTTTGAAAACCGTTTAAAAAAAACATCTATGGCAAAATACACTTTACTGAAATAGATTGAAGTAGTTGCCGATGTTACGCCGAGCAAGATATAAAACAGGACATCTTTTAACTGAAATTTATCTTGTAACTGAAAATGCAACAACACATCATCTCCTAAGAAAAAATAAGACGTTAAAATTGCTGTAACCGAAGCTAATAACAAAGGAATCATCGATGCCATTGTTAACTCTAGGCTAAATATTTCTACGGCAAATACAATGGCAGCAATAGGTGCTTTAAAAATAGATGACATGGCTCCGGCTGCTGCTGCACCAATGAGCAACGTGCGCGTGGTTTGATTAAAGTGTAAAATTCTTGAAAAATTAGAACCTAATGAAGCACTGGTAATAACAGTTGGTGCTTCTAAACCTACCGAACCTCCAAATCCTACTGTTAAAGGAGCAGTAACAAGTGAGGTCCACATAGAATGCTTTGGAAGAACTCCTTTTAATTTTGAAATGGCATATAAAGTAAACGGAATTCCGGGCTCAATTCTTTTATCAATAACAAACTTGACAAAAAGAAGTACTAATAGCAAACCAATTATCGGGAAAATAAAATAAAATGCCTGATGGAAATCTCTAATTAACTCCGTTTCTAAAAGTTGTTGAATAAAATGAGTCAAATTTTTTATTGTTACTGCAACAATACCGGCTAACAATCCGATAACAGCACTAACAAGATTAATAAATTGCTTATGCGGAATATGTTTATAACGCCATTTGTAAAACGAAGTTAGATATTTTGAAGCATTTGGCATTACCGCTATAAGATTAGGCTTACATTTACTTAATTTTCAATCTTTAAATGCAATTCTTTTAATTGTTCTTGGTCAATTTTAGCGGGTGCGTCAATCATGACATCTCTTCCACTATTGTTTTTAGGGAACGCAATAAAGTCTCTAATGGTTTCTTGACCACCCAAAATAGCTACCAATCTGTCTAGACCAAAGGCAATTCCACCGTGTGGCGGAGCACCATATTCAAAGGCATTCATTAAGAATCCGAATTGCTCTTTTGCTTCTTCGGGAGTAAAACCAAGGTAATCAAACATCATGGCTTGAGTTTGTTTATTATGAATTCTAATAGAGCCGCCGCCTATTTCATTTCCGTTTAGCACAAGGTCGTATGCGTTTGCTTTTACAGCTCCGGGATTGGTTTTTAACAAGGGTATTTGTTCGGGTTTTGGCGATGTAAAAGGGTGGTGCATCGCATGGTAACGTTGTGTTTCTTCATCCCATTCCAGAAGTGGAAAATCTACAACCCAAAGTGGAGCAAACACATTAGGATTGCGAAGCCCTAAGCGTTCTGCCAGTTCCATTCGTAACGCACTAAGTTGCGCTCGTACCGTATCTTTTTCTCCGGAAAGCACACAAATTAAATCGCCGGCATTTGCTCCGGTTTTTTCTGCCCATTTTGTCAAATCGTCTTGATCGTAAAACTTATCTACTGAAGATTTGTAACTACCGTCCTCGTTGCAACGTACATAAACCATGCCTAAAGCACCTACTTGCGGGCGTTTTACCCAATCTATCAATTTGTCAATTTCTTTCCGGCTGTATTTATTTCCGCCGGGAACGGCAATTCCCACTACCAACTCGGCACTATTAAACACATTAAAATTTTTATGTTGTGCTACGTCATTTAGTTCGCCAAATTCCATCCCGAACCGGATATCGGGTTTGTCATTTCCGTAACGCTGCATCGCTTCATCATAAGTCATTCTCGGAAATTTCTCTACAGTTACCCCTTTAATTTCTTTTAACAAATGTTTGGTTAATCCTTCAAATGTGTTTAAAACATCTTCTTGTTCTACAAATGCCATTTCGCAGTCTATTTGGGTAAACTCGGGTTGCCGGTCGGCACGAAGGTCTTCATCTCTAAAACATTTTACAATCTGAAAATATTTGTCCATTCCGCCTACCATTAGTAGTTGTTTAAATGTTTGTGGGGATTGTGGCAAGGCGTAAAATTGTCCTGCATTCATCCTGGAAGGTACCACAAAATCGCGAGCACCTTCGGGAGTAGATTTAATAAGATAAGGAGTTTCTACTTCTATAAATCCTTCGTTAGAAAGATATTTTCTTACTTCCAAAGTAACTCTATGTCTAAAAATAAGATTTTCCTTAACGGGGTTTCTTCGTATGTCAAGGTAACGGTATTTCATTCGTAAATCCTCTCCGCCATCGGTTTCGTTTTCAATAGTAAAGGGAGGTGTTTTAGCGTGGTTTAATACGATAAGCTCTGTAACCAAAATTTCGATATCGCCTGTTGGAATTGCAGGGTTTTTTGAAGCACGCTCAATTACTTTTCCGGTTACTTGAATTACATATTCCCGCCCTAAGTTTTTCGCCGACTCCATAATCTCTTTTGGCGTGCGGTCTTCATCAAAAATAAGCTGTGTAATTCCATAACGGTCTCGTAAATCTATCCAAATCATAAATCCTTTATCGCGTATTTTTTGTACCCAGCCGCTAAGTGTAACGACAGAGCCAATATTATTACTGCGTAATGCTCCGCAAGTTGTAGTTCTATACATATTAAAATCTAAAAGTTATGTTTTTAAAAGATGTGCAAATGTATAAAGTATCTTGTTAATATGCAGGATGTAAGAGTGTTTATTCAAATAAAAAAATAAATATTAAATGTGTAGTGAAATTACTATTTTGATAAATAAATAATATTTTTTTAAAAAAAAGATTGCTATTGTTGTTAAAAAACAGCATTTTTGATAGATAAATATTAAAACCAAATACTATGAAAAAATTATTACTTTCAAAAATTAATTTGTTATTCTTGGTTCTGTTTCCGTTAATTGGCTTTGCACAGGAGACAGTTTCAGGAACAGTAACCGAATCCGGAACGGGAGATCCGTTACCTGGAGCAAGCATTGTCGTCAAAGGTACAAACAAAGGAGTTGTATCGGATTTAGACGGAAAATTTAGCATACAAGTTGAATCACTACCGGTTGTTATTGTTGTTTCTTCAGTTGGTTCTAAAACTATAGAGGTAGAAGTAAAATCTTCTTCTCCGGTAAGCGTTGTTCTAGAACAAGGTGTTTCATTAGACGAAGTTGTATTAGTAGGAAGTAGAGGAAAAACCCGAACGGTTTTAAATTCTCCTATACCTATTGACAATCTTTCGGTAGATGTGTTGCGAGGAACAGCACAACCTACGATTGATAAGATGTTAACCTATACGGTTCCTTCGTTTAACTCGACTAATCAAACCATTTCTGATGCAACAGCTCACTTTGATCCTGCCGATTTACGCGGCTTGGGACCAAGTAGAACCTTGGTTTTGGTAAACGGAAAGCGCAAAAACCAAAGCGCACTTGTTTACATTAACGATACGCCCGGAAAAGGCGAAGTAGGAGTCGATTTAAAAAGTATTCCTGCGGCAGCTCTAAAACGGGTAGAGGTACTGCGCGACGGAGCTTCGGCTCAATATGGGTCTGATGCAATTGCCGGAGTTATTAACATGGTATTACGCGAAGATGTGGGTAAAACAGTGGTAAATATTAACTCGGGTGTAACTACAGAAGGGGATGGTTTTAATCTTGGAGCCGATGTTAATACAGGTATAGCAGTTGGTGAAAACGGAGGTTATTTAAATCTTACTTTTGCGTATTACCAACAAGACATTACCGATAGATCTGGAGAGCCGGGCGGAGATGGATTATTTGGAGTAATCTTTGGAGACGACGATATCTTAAACGGTACACACCCTTGGATCCAACAAAATCCCGATTTGGGAATGACCGTAGGACAACCCGAACTCTATAAAGGAGATGTGTTTTTTAATTTTGGATTACCCTTTAAAAACGGAAATGGAAAAGTTTACGCTTTTGGAGGAATGACCTATAGAGAAGGTAAGAGTTTTGCTTTATACAGAGCTCCTTACTGGATTCCCGACGAGTTCAACTTATTACACGATGCAAATGAAGAGTATCAAGGATTTCAACCTACTTTTGAGACCAAAGTACGCGATAACTTTAATACTATTGGTGTCGAATTTAAACTTGCCGGTTTTGATGTAGATTGGAGCGGTACATTTGGTAGGAACGCTGTTGACTATGAGGTTAACAACAGTATTAACTTAGCACTGGGACCAAACAGTCCGACATCTTTTGATGTAGGTGCTTATGCATTTAACAACTTATTATCTAATCTTGACATTAACAGATCTTTTGGTACGTTAAATCTTGCGTTTGGTGCCGAAATTCGTGAAGAACGTTTTAACTCTTACGCAGGCGAATATGCCTCGTATGCAGGACAAGGAGTGCAGTCTTTTCCCGGCTTACAACCTTCAAACGAGGTACGAGCTTACAGAAGTAATTATGGTGTTTATGGTGACTTGGAGTGGGAACCAACCGAAGCTGTTTTAATTGGTGGTGCCGTACGATATGAAGATTTTAGCGATTTTGGCGATAATACCACTTGGAAAGTAAACGGGAGATACTTGTTCGGTAATGATAAAGGAGCTATAAGAGCCTCTTACAGCACCGGTTTTAGAGCACCATCTTTACACCAAATTTATTTAAGTAACATTCAAACTTTAGTATCCGGCGGAACGGTTTCTAATCAAGGAACATTTAATAATGTAGATCCGGTAATTAGAGATGGTTTAGGAGTACCGCAATTGAGTGCCGAGACTTCAAAAAATATTTCGGCCGGTGTAACCTTTAAGCCTTCAAAAGACTTTTCGGTTGCTCTTGATGTGTACCAAGTTGAAGTGTTTGATCGCGTTGTTTTTACTGGCGAAATAGGCTTTGACGGTGATGATAATACCGTTAATCCTGTTGAGCAAATTTTGATAGACAATCAAATTACCAGTTTAAAATTCTTTGTAAATGCTGTAGATACTAAAACACAAGGCGCCGATTTGGTACTTACATACAGCAACATTTCTATAGGTAACGGAACCTTAAAAGCAACGCTTGCCGGAAATTACAATACTATCGATATCACTAATGATGATGTAGATTCTAACACACCCGATTTACAAGTTCAAGCTCCGGGATTGTTGGGTGAAAACGGATACGATATTTTTAATCGAAAGGAACAATCCAGAATTGAATCTGCCAGACCGAGATCAAAAGTATTGCTTGGTCTTGATTATGAAGTTAATAAGTGGAGATTTACATTAAACAACACTTATTTTGGCGAAGTTACTTGGAAACATGCCGACAATGGGTTGAACGGAGCGCCACTGGGTCCCGGAGGATCTCCGCTTCCTGTTGATGATGCGGCTTACGACCAAACTTTTGCCGGAAAAATCTTAACCGATTTGGTGATAGGATACAAGTTTTCTGACAAAATATCCGGTTTTGTTGCAGCAAACAACCTGCTAAACGTATATCCGGATGTAATTGATACCAAAGGAGATTTTGTTACCGATCTGGGAGGACGTTTTAAATATCCTTGGGAAGTAAATCAATTTGGTTTTAATGGTACTATAATTAACGGAGGACTTACCTTTAGGTTTTAAAGAAATTTCTTAATTGTATTTATAATTGTATTTATAAGCCTCACAAAAACAATTCTGTGAGGCTTATTATTTATATCCTTACTTTCCGTAACCATATTTTAAAACTATAAGTTAAGTAAAATAAGGCGGGAACAATTACAAGTGTTAAGAAAGTAGCTATGATTAATCCGTAAATTACGGTTTTTGCCAGTGGTCCCCAAAAAATAACATTATCACCACCAAAATAGATATGCGGGTTAAACTCGGAAAACAAACTAAAAAAATCTATATTGAAACCTGTTGCTAACGGTATAAGCCCCAATACGGTAGTGATAGCGGTTAATAACACGGGACGAAGCCTGGCACGACCCGCTTTTACAATTAGTTTTTTTACTTCTTCTTTTGGAAGAAAATCGGAAGAAGATTTACCCACTTGAGCCAGTTTTCGGTCAATTAATAACTGGGTGTAATCTAATAACACTACGCCATTATTTACTACAATCCCTGCAAGAGCAATAATTCCCATCATAGTCATCATAATTACAAATGAAGATCCTGTTATGAGTATCCCACCGAAAACACCAATAAAACTTAGCAAAATAGCCACCATTATTATGCCGGGTTTACTTACCGAATTAAACTGAAACACCAGAAGTAAAAAAATGAGTAAAATACCGTAAAGAAACGCTTTATTTAAAAAGGCTTGCTGTTTGTTTTGCTCTTCAATTTGCCCTGTATAATCTATTGAGATATCTTTAGGAAGTTTTTCAAAATTATTCATTTCTTGTCTAATATGATTTATTACCGAAGTTGCATCTTTATAACCGGCTTCTAATGCCGAATAAACGGTTACAACTCGTTTGCCTTCTTTGTGTTTTATAGCACTAAAAGAAGAACTGTTTTTATGACTTATTACCGAAGCGACAGGAATTTCTTTTAACCTTCCGGTGGCTTGGTCTCTAAAAATAATGTTTTGGTTAAACAAAATGCTTTGGTTGTACCGGTCTTGCTCATTAAATCGGACATAAATATCATAATCATCTCCTTCTTTTTTATAAATTCCGGCTTTACTCCCAAATACAGATTGTCTTAGTTGTTGCGCTACCTGTCCTGCGGATACTCCTAATTCGCCTGCTTTTTTTCTGTCTACAAACACCTTCATTGCAGGTTTTCTTTTGTTAACATCTATTTTAAGCTCGTCAACTCCGGCAACATTTTTAGAGTTGATAAAATTTTTCATTTTTTCGGCAAGTTGAATAAGCTCATCATAATTTGTACCGCTTAGCTCAATGTTAATCGGGTATCCTACGGGTGGACCTACCGGATCTTTTTCAACAGAGATGGTTACACCCGGATAAATTCCTTTTAAATTATCCTGAATTTTTTTCCGAAGTAATTCGGAATCTTTTCCTTTTCGGTATTTAAATTCGCGCAAGGTTACGGTAAGTTTTGCACGGTGTGGCATTTCTGAATTATTTCCGGCATCGGCTTGCGGATTACTAGCACCTTCACCTACTTGCGAAATGGCGGCTTCAACCATAAAATTATGGTTTCCTTCAAAGTATTGTTTGTCGTTTAAAACGGAATAAACTCGTTGCTCTATTTTTTTTGTAAGCGTATTGGTTTTTTCAATGTCGGTTCCTTGCGGATATTCAATATAAACAATAATCTGGTTGGGTTTGTTATCGGGGAAAAATTCAATTTGTGTACGTTCCGATTTAATAGACATATCAAACATCATAAATATCCCGAAGAGAAGTATAAAATTTCCCAAAACAAAAAACACCGGGTTTTTTCTGCTTAACGCAAAATGTAAAAACTTTTTATACACATTTTCCAGTTTCACTAAAAGAACGTGCTGAAAGTAATTTGCGACATTTTTTAAGAAGTATTTATACAGCCAAAACATGAGTACTGTAAAAATTAGTAATGATCCTAAGCCGCGATACGAACCTCCAAATAATACAATTAAAATACCTATACCGCCCATAATAAGGGTGATTTTAAGTAACTCTTTTTTTGATAACTCGCCTTCTTCGGTTTTCATAAATTGAGAAACCAACATCGAGTTAATAAAAATAGCGACAAAGAGCGATGATCCTAAAACAATAGATAACGTTATTGGAAAGTATTTCATAAATTCTCCCATAATGCCGGGCCACATTCCTAAAGGTACAAAAGCAGCTACTGTTGTTGCGGTAGATATGATAATGGGAACCGCTATTTCGCCTATTCCCTTTTTTGCGGCTTCCAGTCGCGACATACCTTCTTCCTCCATTAATCGATACACATTTTCAACCACTACAATTCCGTTGTCTACCAACATTCCCAGCCCCATAATTAGACCAAACAATATCATAGTGTTTAATGTATAACCTAATGCCGAAATAATCATAAACGACATAAACATTGATAACGGAATGGCAAAACCTACAAACAAAGCATTACGAAACCCTAAAAAGAACATTAAAACAAGTACCACTAGTGCAATACCAAAGATGATATTGTTTACCAAATCATCAACATTGTTAACTGTTTTTGCGGATTGATCGTTTGAAATATTTACAATAACACCTTCAGGGAAAACATTTTTTTGAGCATTAGAAATAATAGTTCTTATTTTTTCTACGGCTTCTACCATGTTTTTACCGGAACGTTTTTTTATATCCAGCATAACAACTTCTTTTCCAAAATCACGTGCATAACTGGTTCGTTGTTTTTCTTTAAACGTAACGGTAGCAACATCTTTTAGATAAACTACTCCGTTATTGGATTTTACCACAAAGTTGTCAAGATTTTCGGGTTTTGTTATTTCTCCTAAAACCCGTATGGTTCTTCTTTGTCCTGCGGTGATAATATTACCTGCAGACATGGTTACATTGCCATTTTTTATAGCATTAATAATACTACCAAAACTTACTTTGGCGGCGGTCATTTTAAACATATCTACGGCAACTTCTACCTCTTTGTCTTGTACGCCTCGTATATCTGCTTGTTTAATTTCGGGAAGGTCTTCAATTTTATCCTGTAGGTATTCGGCAAATTTTTTAAGTTGTTGCACCGGATAATCGCCTGAAATACTTATGTTGGCGATGGGAAATTCTTCCGAAATATTTAAACTAAAAACATTGGGCTCTACTTTAGCACCATTAAAAGTAGGCCAATCTTCACCAGATTTTTTGCCATCAACTTCGTCTTTTATCTTTTGTTTGGCTTCTTCAACAGTAATGTTTTCGTCAAATTCTACAATGATTAATCCAAAATCTTCTTGCGAAGTCGAATTAAATTTAGATACGTTACTTACATTTTTAAATTCGTCTTCTAATGGGTCTATGATTAATCGCTCGATATCTTCTGCGGTATTTCCGGGATACACCACCGAAACAAAAATTTTAGTTTCCTTTGCTTCGGGGAAAGTTTCTCTGGATAGACCAAAATAAGCACCAATACCTAGTGTTAATATAATAAACATAAGCACATAAATAGTAGCCTTGTTATCTATTGCCCAAGATGAAGGTGAAAATTCTTTGTATAGTTTTTTGTCCTTCATAATTTAACGGTTTAAAATTTCAACTGCTTGATTGTCTTTAACACTTCTGGCTCCTTCTTCGATTATTAAATCGTTAGGTTTTAAACCGCCGGTAATTTCTACATAATCACCTTGTACTTTTCCTGTAGTAACAATCGTTTTCTTTGCAATATTTTTTTGCTGTTCGTTTTGCTGAATGACATAAACATATTGTTTTCCTTGAGCGTTTTCAGAAATTAAACTTTGATAAATTAATAGCGCGTTGGGATTTGTATAATCGTTTATTTTAAGTTTTGCCGTGAGGTTGGGTTTTATGCTTTTGTCTTTGTTGGGAAGCGATACGGTAACTTTAAAAGTTCGGTTTCCGGGTTGAATGTAATTGCTTGATTGTGTTACTTTAGCCAAAACGGTTTTATCCAATACACTAAAATAGGCTTCTACTTCTTTTCCTTTGGTAACGCTGTTGAGGTAGGTTTCGGGGACTTCTGCCTCGATGTACATATTTGATAAATTTAGTAATCTCATAACCGGAGTTTGTCCGGCTCCTACTACGGTACCTTGATCGGTAATAATTTCATCGATAACTCCCGAAAACGGTGCTCTCATTGTTGTTTTTGCTAACTGAGATTGCATTTGACTAACCGATTTTTGTAGAGCTTCGTATTGAGATTTTGCTTGCAGGTACTGAATTTCGCTCCCTATATTTTGTTCCCAAAGTCGTTGTTGTCTTTTGAAAGTGGTTTTAGCTAAATTTTCTTGAACCTGAAGCTGTGCCAATTGTTGCGAAAAGCCACCATCGTCTATTCGGGCTAATAGTTGTCCTTTAGAAACAGATTGTCCCTCTTTTACATAAATACGTTTTAGTAATCCTGAAAACTCAGGATATAACACAATGTTTTTTTGTGTAGCCACACTTCCTTGTAACTCTATAAAATGTTTGAAAAGTGTGTCTTTTACCCTAAAAACGGTTACCAACGGAAGTTTTTCTACGGTATCTAATTTAGAAATTACACTGTCCAACACTTGAATTTCGCTGTTAATGACACTGAGTTCTTTGCTTTTTTTAGCTTTGTAATCTCTAATTGTTTTTAAATCTTTTGATGTAATTACATCATTTAAGCTTTGTTCTTTTTCCTTGCAAGCATAAATGCCGGTAACTATGATAATTAGGATAATTATTTTTTTCATAACAAAATGTTTTCTTAATTTTTTATAGGTTTAATATAGTTTCTAAATCGGCTTTTGAGTTAATTACGTTAAGCATAGCTTGGTAAAAGTTTTGTTGCGCACTAAACAATTGTAATTGAGCTTGTCTAAGTTCAAAACTGCTTGCTAATCCTTCTTTAAATTTTAACCGATTTTTGTGTTCTATCCGTTCTGCCAACGAAAGATTTCTCTTGGCATTGTTGTAATTTTCAATAGCAAATTGGTAATTGGCTTTGGTTTGCGAAAGAGCCAATTTAATTTTTTGTTCGGTTTCTTTAAGTTGTGTGTTTGCTTGATCTAAAGCAATACTTGCACGTTGTGTTTTTGCGCTTCTTCTCATACTGCTAAAGAGAGGAACATTCATAGTTACTCCAAAAATTGAAAAAGCATACCATTTTTGTTCATTGTTTAAAAAGGTAAAATCGTTGCCATTTGCCAGTGTACCTAAATTTACAAAAGCAGAGAGATTGGGTAGTGCATTTGTTTTTTCTTTTTTAAGTTCTAGTTGTCTTTGTTGTGTAAGATTGGATGCTATTTTATAGTCTATATTATTTTCAATGGTTAAATCGGCTTCTAAAAGCTGTAGCGAGCTATTTTTTTGTGTTAAGCTTTCAAGAGAGTCGGTTAAACTAACAGGAGTATCTATGTTTAAACCTAACGCCAAATTAAACATTTGTTTTGCAATTTGTAGCATTTGCTTGGTATTTGAAAGGCGATTTTTAATGTCGTTTAGTGTAATTTCAAGCTGTTCTACACTTTCTTCTTCGGTAAACCCGTTTTTATAAATTTGTTGGGTTTCAAAGAGATTTTTTTCTAAGTTTTCTTTGTTTTTTTCTAAAATGTTAACCATTTCTTGGGCAAGTAAAACACTTCCGTAAGCATTTATAACTCCTTTACGTACTTCGAGTTGTGTTTTTTGATTTGCATTTTTTGAAAATTGCAGAAAAACCTTAGCAGCTTGAAGTCCTACCAGATAGCTGCCGTCAAAGATGAGTTGGCTCAAAGTAGCTGAAGCATTTACGCTTTGTCGCGGGCTAAATTCTACAGGAGTAAATGTGCCGGGTGGTCCTCCAAAAAACTCGGCTGGAATTAAAGATACTATTTGTTTTAGATTATTTTGATAAGTAATTTTACCGTTTACTTGCGGAAGTCCTTGTGCTGTTACTTCCCACTTTTGTTTAATTGCTTTAGCAATATCTCTGCGTGCATTAATAGCGGTATAGTTACTGTCTAAAGCAAAGGTTATCGCCTCTTGTAATGTAAAAGAGTAACTCTTTTTTTGAGCGTTACTTGCTATGCAGTAAATTATAAAAAAGCTTAAAATGAATGTTTTTTTCATGTTTGTTTTCGGATGTATTCGTTTAATTTTTTTGTTCCTTTTGGAGTAGCTATTCCACGTATATGGTATGCCAAATAGTTGTTCATTAATTGTTTTTTGGGAAATTTTTCGAAAGGAAAAAGTTGCTCGTCTTTAATTCCGGTAATACCTAAAAAATAAATTCGAGAAACAAACTCGATGTTTAAATCTTCTATAAAGTAACCTTGTTCTATACCTCGTCTTAAATTTTCTTTAACACAATCTTGCATAACTTCAAACTGTTTAATTTGCAGGGTTTGATGAATTTCAGGGTAGTATTTTTTTAATTGAAATTGGGGCGAAGAGGATTCGTTTTTTAGATGTTTCATTACAAATTCTTTTACATCAAAAAGTTCTTCTATCGGGTTTTTTTTAAGCGCACAAATACAATTTATTCCATCGCTAATGATGTTAAAAACAAAAAGCGTTGTAGCTTCAACCAGTTTTGTTTTGTTTGTAAAATATTTATAAATGGTTTTTTTGGAAATACCCATTTTTTGAGCAATATCATCCATCGTTACACTTTTAAAACCAAGTGTTAAAAACATATCTGCGGCTTTTTCTATGATTTTTTCTTTCAAGGTAGGTTGTTGTTTTAAGGTGCAAATATACAAAAGGAAACTTTAGAAACAAAAAAAGTTTCCAAAGTATTTTGTCTGTTGTTTATAATCTTTGCTTGCTTGTTTATAACGGTTAAGTTTCATGTCTTTTAAGTACATTTGCCAAAACAAAAAACTCCAATGGATAGGTTACTCATATTCAAAAAACTAATAGATCAATCCTTACAACAAGACGTTATACCGGAATCGCCAAGTACGTTATACGGTCCGGTTCGTTATATTCTTTCGTTGGGTGGCAAACGTTTGCGTCCTGTATTAACTTTAATGACATGTAATTTTTTTGATCAAGATTACAAAAAAGCATTGCCTGCTGCTATGGCAATGGAGTTGTTTCATAATTTTTCGTTAATTCACGATGATATTATGGATGAGGCTCCGTTGCGTAGAGGTAACCAAACGGTACATCAAAAATGGAATTTAAACACCGGAATTTTATCCGGAGATGCTTTGTTAATATTAGCCTATCAATTGTTTGAAGGGTACAAACCAAAAACATTTAGATATCTCACAAAATTATTTAGTACTACGGCTTTACAAGTTTGTGAAGGGCAGCAAATGGATATGGATTTTGAAAAGCGAGATGATGTTACCATTTCTGAATATTTAAAAATGATAGAATATAAAACTGCTGTTTTGGTAGCTGCTTCAATGAAAATGGGAGCTATTGTGGCTAAGGTGAAAAAATCTACACAGGAAACGGTATATGAATTCGGAAAAAACTTAGGAATTGCTTTTCAATTACAAGACGATTACTTAGATGCCTTCGGAAATCCGGAAACTTTCGGTAAACAAATTGGCGGTGATATTATAGAAAACAAAAAAACCTATCTTTTTTTAAAAGCAATTGAATTTGCTACAAATTTACAAAAGGAAGAAATGCTGGTTTTATTTAATTCTCAGCCCAAAGATGTTACTTCTAAAATTGAACGCGTTAAACAGTTGTTTGTTGAAACCGGATCGGCACAAGCAACTCAAGAAGCCATTGAGGACTACACAAAAAAAGCATTTAAAGTATTAAAAAAAATACCGCTGAATAAGACGGACAAAGTTTTTCTAAAACAATTTGGCAAGTCGTTATTAAAGCGTAGGGTTTAATTGAGTTTTTTTTAAAAAAAATCGGTTTCATCAACTTGAAACCGAATTTTCTTTGGAACTTAATATTAATATTATTTGCGTTTATTAGCTTCTTTAATATATTTTTCAAGAGCCATCGTCATCGAAGGAGTGTCGGGTGTGGGTGCTTTAATATCGACTCGTAATCCTTGCGCTTCGGCAGCTTTTACGGTTGTGTCACCAAAAACAGCAATACGTGTGTTATTTTGTTTAAAATCAGGAAAATTTTTAAATAGCGATTCTATTCCGCTGGGACTAAAAAATACTAAAATGTCGTAATAAACATCACGTAAATCGGACAAGTCACTCACTACCGTTTTGTAAAAAGTAGCTTGTTTCCAATTAAGTTTTAAATCATTTAAAATTTTTGGAACTTCGGGTTTTAGCTTGTCAGACGCAGGCAATAAAAACCTTTCTGTCTTGTACTTTTTAAGCAAAGGAGCCAAGTCGGAAAAAGTACGTTTACCTACATAAATTTTTCTTTTTCTGTAAACAATGTATTTTTGAAGGTAATTTGCGATAGCTTCACTTTGGCAAAAATAACGCAAGTTGTCCGGCACCCTAAAGCGCAATTCTTCGGCAATTCTAAAATAATGATCGGCGGCATTTCTGCTGTTTAAAATAACAGCAGAAAATTGACTTAAATCAATCTTTTGTGAACGAACATCTTTTGCGCTTACACCTTCTACGTGTATAAAGGGTCTGAAATCTATTTTTACCTTTTGCTTTTCAATTAAGTCAAAATAAGGAGAGTTTTCTACCTTTGGCTCAGGTTGAGAGACCAGAATAGTTTTCACTTTCATAGAGTACCTTTTTTTATTTTTCTAACGTATTTTATACCAGCAATTTGTATAAAATAAGATAGGGTGAAATTTCAAGTGCGCAAAGGTACAAAATAAAATAAAAGAAATTATCTAAAATGAGACTTTTGTAACTTTTGTAGCCAAACACGGTAAATAACAGATACAAACCAATGCCAGTAAGTGCTATGATAAGCCATAAGTTAGAAATAGAAGTATCTAAAAAATACAATAAAACAGCACCAATAAACAAAAAAACCGCAAGAAAACCTCTTAAATAATTTTTTTGTATTTGATAAGAAGAAATTACTTGCTCTACCGAAAAAACAATACCTATTAATTTCTCAATAATCCATTTTAAACCTAAAAAAACAATAATAGCTATAAACAGTTGTGCAAAAAACCATTCGTTGTTATTTATGTCGGGGTGTATTTGTTTAAAAAGCAAATAAGCGAATAAAGAAAAAACAATGGTCTGAAAAACAACCAACAGTCCTAAAAAAACACCTTGGTTTTTCTCTTTTTTTAAAGAAGAACAACCTCCAGTGCTATTAAAAATCCATTGGTTAAAATTGTTGGGAAATAAATAACGTAAAAAAGCTAAAAAAACAAAGATGCACACCATAAGTACGGTTATCCAATAATTGTTTGGTATGGTTCGTTCTATAAACTGCATGACAAATGACAGGAACAAAAGTACGGGATTTTTAGGCTTTTCTTCACAGATATTTAATATAAAATAAAGTACATTTGCCACAAAGTGAATATTTATGGCATCTGCCTTAGTAATTATACCAACCTACAACGAAATTGATAACATTGCTACTATTTTAGAAGCGGTTTTTGCTTTACGTGATGATTTTCATGTTTTGGTAGTAGATGATAATTCGCCGGATGGAACAGCTCAAGAAGTTCAAAATTTACAAAAAAAATACCCTGAAAGGCTGTTTTTAGAACAAAGAAAAGGAAAAATGGGGTTGGGAACAGCTTATATTCACGGATTTCACTGGGCATTACAACGTGATTACAACTATGTGTTTGAAATGGATGCCGATTTTTCGCATAACCCGACCGACTTGCCTCGACTGTATAAAGCTTGTACTGAAGAAGGCTATGATGTTGCTATTGGCTCTCGATACATAACCGGTGTAAACGTGGTAAATTGGCCAATGAGCAGAGTGCTTATGTCTTGGATGGCTTCAAAATATGTAAGGTTCATCACCGGTATGAAAATAGCCGATACCACTGCTGGATTTGTATGTTATAAAAAAGAAGTATTAGAAACCATAAATCTGGATAAAATTAAATTTGTAGGGTATGGTTTTCAAATAGAAATGAAATTTAAAGCCCACATACATAAATTTAAAATAAAAGAAGTTCCCATTATTTTTACCGACAGAACAAAAGGAACTTCAAAAATGAGTGGCGGAATTTTTTCGGAAGCTGTTTTTGGAGTTATAAAAATGAAATTACGAAGCTTGTTAAAAAAGAGAAACTAAATGAAAAGTACCCTTATTAAAAACGCAAAAATTGTAAACGAAGGAACTGTTTTTTCGGGCGATGTTCTTATTGAAGAAGACCGAATAGCAGAAGTTGCTAAACAAATAAGTGCAAAATCGGCACAAACCAAAGTTATTCAAGCAGACGGTAAGTTTTTACTGCCCGGAATGATAGACGATCAAGTGCATTTTAGAGAACCCGGACTTACGCACAAAGCCAACATCGAAACCGAATCTAAGGCAGCCATAGCGGGCGGTATAACTTCGTTTATAGAAATGCCCAATACCAAACCCCAAACAACAACCATCGAAAAGCTGGAAGAAAAATTTGCCATAGCCTCAGAAACTGCTTGGGCTAATTACAGCTTTATGTTTGGTGGCACCAATGATAATTTAGATGAAATACTAAAATTACTACCGCAACAAGCCGCCGCTTTAAAATTGTTTTTGGGTTCTTCTACCGGAAATATGCTTGTAGATAACCCCGAAGTACTCGAAGAAATATTCAGCAAAGCCAATATGTTAATTTGTGTGCATTGCGAAGACGAGACTACCATTAAAAACAACTTAAAAACTTACAAAGAAAAATATGGCGATGATATACCTATAGAAATGCATCCGCTTATTAGAAGCGAAGAAGCCTGTTATTTATCCTCTTCAAAAGCGGTTGCATTAGCAAAAAAAACAGGAGCAAGATTGCATGTGTTTCATCTTTCAACACAAAAAGAAACGGCACTTTTTTCAAAGAAAACACCGTTAAAAGACAAAAAAATTACTGCCGAGGTTTGTGTGCATCATCTTTGGTTTACCGACGAAGATTATAAAACCAAAGGCACAAAAATAAAATGGAATCCGGCGGTAAAAACCCAAAAAGACAAAGACGGATTATGGAAAGCACTGCTTGAAGACCGCATAGATGTTATTGCTACCGATCACGCGCCCCATACACTCGAAGAAAAAAACAATGTTTATATCAAAGCTCCTTCGGGCGGTCCGTTAGTGCAACATGCCCTGCCGGCACTCTTAGAAATGTATCATAAAGGGATTATAAGTATTGAAAAATTAGTTGAAAAAACCGCACACAACCCTGCAATATTGTTTCAGATAAAAGACAGAGGATATATTAAAAAAGGGTATAAAGCCGATTTGGTTTTGGTAGATGCAAATGCACCTTGGACGGTTACCAAAGAAAATATCTTGTACAAATGCGGTTGGTCGCCTTTTGAAGGGGCTACTTTTAAATCACGAATTACCCACACCTTTGTAAACGGTATGTTAGCATATAACAGTTTTAAATTTACAACAAAGCCAAAAGCGGAACGTTTAACGTTTAACCGATGAATAAATTAATTTTAAATACAATTTGTTTTGCGTTATTGGCAGTTTCTTGTCAAGATGTAAAATTTCCCGAAAGACCAAAAAATCTCATCGCCAAAGATACCATGACGCTTATTTTTATTGATGCCTATTTGCTAAATGCATCTAGAAATTTAAACAATCATATTATAAAAGAAAACAAGGTAGCACTCGACTCGCTTATCTATAAAAAATACGGTATCGATAGTTTGCAATTTGCACAAAGTAATGCCTATTATTCGTTAGATAATCCTGTTTATACCCAAATATTAGAAAACGTACAAAGCGAGTTACAGCTACGAAAAGAACGGCTCGACACCTTGTTAAAAAAACATGAAGCCGAAAAGAAAAAGAAAGAAGCAGACCGAAAACGAAAATTAAAAGATAGTTTTACTTCTGTACGATTACTGGTAAAGCCTAAAAACCCTTAATGAATCTTAATGTCTTAATGGTTTTTTAAATCACTGTTGTTGGTTACAAAGTTTTTAAACAGGCAATTAGGACTGTAGTTGCAACCATTATTTAAAAAAAGGTTATAACAATCTTACTTTTTCACGTTTCTCAAAAAATCTTCAGTTATCTCGACAATTGTTGTTTCTAACGGAGTGAATGAAAAATTTAATACCTTTTTAATTTTAGTAGCATCGTAAAAAGAGGTTTCAAATAAAGAGTTAACAGTAGCTTTTAACAAACGGCGTTTGGTATTAAACAGTTTGTTGCTTAACCAATCTAACTGAGAAAGAAAAAGCAACTTGGTTTTTGAAATAGCTTTTCCGGGAGGTTCTTTTTTTAAACCCAAAGCCAGTTGCGTAAGCAAATCTTTGTATAAAACATTATGTCCCACCAAAATAAAATGATCGTTTATAACATTGCTGTTCATTAATGCAATCATTGCCTTAACCACATCTCTAACATCTACAACCCCCACGCCTCCACTGGTGTAAAACGGAACACCTTTATATACGCTTTTAATAATACTCCCGCTTGCAGAATGATAATGACCAACACCCAAAATTACGCCCGGATGTACAATAACGGCATCCAATCCTTCTTGCGTGCCACGCCAAACTTCCATCTCGGCTAAGTGTTTTGTAATAGCATAAACACTGTTGCTTGCTTCGGGATTGTATTCTGTTTTTTCAGTGATTAACGTGCCGTTTACTGTGGTTCCCAGAGTAGCAATAGAACTAACATAGCACAGTTTTTTAACCGAATGAGATAGCGAAAGATTTACCACATTTGCCGTGCCTTCTACATTTATTTTTTGTAATTTTTGAAAATGTTTGGGATGAAAACTTATATATGCCGCAACATGATACACATAATTTACATCTTTAAAAGCCTTTGTTAGCTCGGGAATTTTGGTGATGTCTGCTTGAAACCACTCAATTTGATTGAACAAATCTTCGTATTGCGGCGTGTAGTATGCAAAAACCTTTTTTACCTCGTCAAGTTTTTTTGGTGAGCGATACAATGCTCTTACTTTATTGCCTTGAAGAGCTAAATGATAGACCAAATGACTGCCTGCCAATCCCGAGGCTCCTGTTACTAAAATCATAAGGCGAAGGTAAGGGAATTAATAATGCTATAAAAAAACATTTTTGATTAAAAATTTCAAAACAACATCCATACGTTTATCTTTGCCAAAAATAAAAAAGAAATGAAAGATTTTGTTGAAGAATTGCAATGGCGAGGAATGATTCATGATGTAATGCCCGAAACGCAAGAACACCTAATGCAACAAATGCGTGCCGGCTATGTGGGTTTTGACCCAACTGCAGATTCGCTTCATATTGGTAACTTAGTTCCCATTATGCTCTTGGCGCATTTTCAGCGTTGCGGACACAAACCCGTTGCACTTGTCGGTGGAGCTACCGGAATGATTGGAGACCCTTCGGGAAAATCCTCCGAGCGAAATTTGCTTGACGAAAAAACCTTACGTCATAACCAAGAATGTGTAAAAAATCAATTGGCTCAATTTCTCGATTTTACTTCCGGAAAAGAAAACCAAGCCGTAATGGTAAATAATTACGATTGGATGAAGGAGTTTTCGTTTCTCGATTTTATCCGAGATGTAGGCAAGCATATTACCGTAAACTACATGATGGCAAAAGATTCGGTAAAAAACCGGCTTTCGGGCGAAAGTGCAGACGGGATGTCCTTTACCGAATTTACGTATCAACTCGTGCAAGGATATGATTTTTTACATCTTTATAAAAATTTAGATTGTTCGCTTCAAATGGGCGGAAGCGACCAATGGGGAAACATCACCACCGGAACCGAACTCATTAGACGTATCGAAGGAGGAAAAGGGTATGCCTTAACTTGTCCTTTAATTACAAAAAGCGACGGAAGTAAATTTGGGAAAAGCGAAGGCGGTAACGTTTGGTTAGATGCAAAAAGAACATCACCCTATAAATTTTACCAATATTGGCTAAACACCGGTGATGAAGATGCCGAAAAATACATAAAAATCTTTACTTTTCTCGATAAAAACACCATTGACGAATTGGTTTTAGAACATAAAAAAGCACCCCATTTGCGATTGCTTCAAAAAAGATTGGCACAAGAAGTTACCGTAACCATTCACGGCACCGAAGCATACGAAAAAGCGGTTTCGGCTTCAATGGTATTGTTTGGAAAATCTACTTCCGAAGATTTAAAAAAGTTGGACAGTCAAACCTTTCTCGACATTTTTGAAGGTGTTCCGCAGGCGGTAATTTCAAAAGAAAAAATACAAAACGGGTTGGATGTTATTGCGGCATTGGCACAAGAAACCGGGTTTTTAAAATCAAACGGAGAAGCCCGTAGAGCTTTAAAAGAAAATTCAATTTCGGTAAATAAACAAAAAGTAAAAGAAGGGTTTTTAATTTCTAAAAACGAACTTATTAACGATAAATATGTGCTGTTACAACGCGGTAAGAAAAACTATTTTATTATTGTAGCGGAATAATTTTTTTACCTTTACGTTTTAGCCTTCAAAGGCAAGTGTACTACGCTTTTGGTTTCAAAAAACGTTTCTTCAAAATAATTGGAAAGCGGATAAATAGTAGCATTAGGAAAAGGTTTTAACTCTTGGGTTAAATCGCCTCCTTTAAGATATAAAATTCCGTTTTTTAAAGTGTGGGTGTTTTTTTTGGCGATTTTATATTTTACCCAACGGTGAAAAGTTTCCATTTTTGCTACCGCTCTGCTAACAATAAAATCAAATTTTTCGTCTATATCTTCAACACGCGAATGCGATACTTTCACATTTTTTAATTGTAATCCTTGCACGACTTCTTCTACCACTTTAATTTTCTTCCCGATACTGTCTACCAGATGAAATTGTGTTTCGGGAAAAAGAATAGCCAGCGGAATACCGGGAAAACCGCCTCCCGTTCCAACATCCAGTACTCTTGCTTGCGGCATAAAAGGCATTACTTTGGCTATCCCTAACGAATGAAGTACATGGCGGAGATATAACTCATCAATATCTTTACGAGAAACCACATTTATTTTTAAATTCCAATCTTGGTATAATGTATTTAAGAGTAAAAACTGTTGTTTTTGGGATTCAGAAATAGAGGGAAAGTAGTAAAGTATTTTATTCATTGTGCAGGTAATCTTCAACAAAAATACACTTTCGGAATAATTTAATTAGATTAATATCACAAAATATACTAAAAAAAAAATTGTTTCTTAGTATTTACTATGTATTTTAGCAGTAAATTACAAATCCCCCTAAAATTAGTACCAGTGGAACCACAGCAAATTACTTTTTCAAGAACAGATACCGAAAAATTTTTCAGAACCCTTAATAAACGCATCAATTCATATTTTAAAGAAAACAAACTTCCTAAAACCGGAAACTGGAAATTATATACAAAAGCCATTATCATGTTTTCGCTTTTTGTTGTTCCTTTAGTGCTTATACTTACCGTATCGATGCCTCAATGGGCTCTTTTATTATTAACCGTAGTAATAGGAATAGGTATGGCTGGTGTAGGAATGAACGTAATGCACGATGCCAATCACGAATCTTTTTCGAGTAAAAAATGGGTAAATAAATTGATGGGAAGTAGTATTTATATTCTTGCCGGAAATGTATATAACTGGAAAGTACAACACAATGTATTACACCATACTTATACAAACGTTCCCGGATTGGACGAGGATATTGAAGCCGGAAGGATTATACGCTTTAGTAAGCATGCCAAATGGTTTAAGATACATAGATTTCAAAAATATTATGCGTTTATTTTGTACGGGCTTCTTACCATTAATTGGGCAATTACAACCGATTTTAAACAAATGCACTCGTATTTAAAAAGAAAACTCTCTTACGGAAAATTTCCAAACCCTAAAAAGGAATGGACGGTGTTAATTATCACCAAAATCATCTATTATTTTACGTGGCTCGTGTTACCTATTTTGGTTTTGGATATTGCTTGGTGGAAAGTACTTATTGGTTTTTTTGTGATGCATTATACTGCCGGAATTATTTTAAGTGTGGTTTTTCAATTAGCGCATGTAGTACCCAATACAGAGATGCCTTTACCGGACAAAGACGGAAAACTACAACATACTTGGGCAATTCATCAGTTTTATACAACATCTAATTTTGCACCGAAAAACAAATTTATTTCGTGGTACACCGGTGGGTTAAATCATCAAGTAGAACACCATGTTTTTCCACATATTTCACATATTCATTACGGAAAAATCGCCAAAATTGTAAAACAAACAGCAAAGGAATTTAAACTTCCTTACAACGAGTATAAAACAACTCGAAAAGCTATTTTAGAACATTATAGACAATTAAAAGAGCTGGGAAAAAAACCTGTTTATAGTATGTAATTATATGAAGCAAGAACTTTCTAATCGTATTAATGCTATGGCAACATCTGCAACTTTAGCGATGGCTGCCAAGGCTCGAGAATTGCGAAACCAAGGAAAAGATATTATCGGATTAAGCTTGGGCGAACCCGATTTTTCGGTACCGGATTTTGTAAAAGAAGCTGCTAAAAAAGCCATTGACGAAAATTATCATTCCTATACTCCGGTAGATGGTTATGGAGATTTAAAACAAGCCATCATAACAAAGTTTAAACGCGACAATGACCTTACCTATACTCCCGAGCAAATTGTTGTTTCGACCGGAGCAAAACAATCGTTGGCAAATTTGGCGATGGTATTATTAAACGAAGGCGATGAGGTATTGCTTCCCGCTCCCTATTGGGTGAGCTATAGCGATATTAGTAAATTAGCCGGAGGCATTCCTGTTGAAATACCTACAAGTATTGAAACCGATTTTAAAATTACACCCCAAGCATTAGAGGCTGCAATCTCACCCAAAACCAAAATGATGATATACAGTTCACCCTGTAACCCCAGTGGCTCGGTTTATTCTCAAGAAGAACTTCGAGCATTGGCAGATGTTTTGGTAAAATACCCTGATATTATTGTGGTAAGTGATGAGATTTACGAACACATAAATTTTACTAAAAACCACGCATCTATTGCAACTTTTGCAGATATGTACGACCGTACCGTTGTGGTAAATGGTGTTTCAAAAGCCTATTCAATGACCGGATGGCGAATTGGTTATATTGGAGCTCCCGCTTATATTGCCAGGGCTTGTACAAAAATGCAAGGGCAAATTACAAGCGGAGCAAATTGTATTGCACAACGCGCTACCATTACAGCTTTAGAAAATCCGCCTAGTAAAATACAATATATGGTAGATGCTTTTAAAGAACGTCGCAAGTTAATATTAAATTTATTGGCTGAAATACCCGGTTTTAAAACCAACGAACCCCAAGGAGCATTTTATGTTTTTCCCGATGTGTCTTCATTTTTTGGAAAAACACTAAACGGTACACTCATAAATAACGCATCCCAATTTGCTATGTATCTTCTTGAAAAAGCGCAAGTAGCAACCGTTACCGGAGAAGCTTTTGGCAATCCTAATTGTATAAGAATATCGTATGCCGCTTCAGAAAAAGATATTGTAGAAGCTTTAAAAAGAATTAAAAAAGCGGTTACATAATCATCAAATTTTGGTTTTTTAAATGAAGAAGACAGAAGAACTTTCAAATCGTTTTACGGAAGTGACGCTAAACGGAAGATGGATTGCTAACACCAATTTTAAAGAAGCGTTACAATCTGTAGATTGGCATCAAGCCGATAGTTTTTTTAGAAAGAAAATATATAAACGAAGTAACTCATTTATATAATACCGAATACGAATTCAATATAGTTCAATTTCAAGTTTTTTCATTGAACTATTTTCATTCTGTAACGGCATTAACCCTTTCAAAAACATAAAATAGTTTTGGACTATTTTATATTAAGAATAGGTATAAAATAAGAAATCCCCGTCATTTTTTGACGGGGATTTTTTTGCTC
>JALWKK010000019.1 GCA_027081505.1 Flavobacteriaceae bacterium | reverse complement strand
GTTGCACCTTGATAAACAATGGGATTTGCCGAAGCCGAAAACGTCATGCTTTGGCACAGCACTTCATCTCCTTTTGAAACGCCTAGTAAAATTAATGCCAAATGAATAGCTGCCGTACCCGAACTTAATGCAGCTACTTTGGATTGTTCGCCCAAATAATTCTCCAATGCTGCTTCAAAACCGTTTACATTGGGTCCTAAAGGGGCAATCCAATTGGTGTTAAACGCCTCATTAACAAAATCTTGTTCCTTTCCTCCCATATGAGGCGATGACAAATATATTTTTTTGTTTTTCACGATTTGCTATTTATTATATCGTATTACTTTTGCGGGATTTCCGTAAACAACCGCATAATCGGGTACATTTTTGGTAACCACGGCTCCTGCTCCTACAGTTGCCCAATTTCCTATTTTTATTTCGGGTAATATAATACTTCCTGCTCCTACTAACGAACCTGTACCGACACTAACACTTCCCGAAATAACGGCATTTATGGCAATATGGCAATAATCGTTAACAATTGTATTATGCGAAACCGTTGCGTTGTTATTTACGATACAAAATTCTCCCACAGAAACAGATGCATCCAAAACTGCTCCGGGTAAAACGTGGGTGCCTTTTCCTAATTGAACGGAAGGATATTGCACCGCAGACGAATGAACCAAAGTAGGAAAATGGTGTTTGCGATATTTTAAAGCTATTTTTTTCCGGTTGGTATTATCGCCTATCGAGATGGCAATATGTTGCGACATCAATTTTGGGTTTGTTTTATATACGGAAATTCCTAAAATTTCTTTTCTAACAGGATTATCGTCTAAAACTTGAATGGGATTATAATGCTGTAAACTTCTTATAAGTTCTACAATTGCAAAACAATGCCCGCCTGCGCCGTAAAGTGTTATTTCTTTCATTTATTTCCTTTAAAACGTTGCATAGATACCGAGTTGTTTGCCGATATGTCACTGCGTAAAAAAACTTTCTTGAGTGTTAAGAAAAGAATTTTGGCATCTAATGCAAAGCTACAGTTTTTTACATAATATACATCCATTTTAAACTTTTCTTCCCATGAAATTGCATTTCTACCATTTACTTGCGCCCAACCGGTAATTCCCGGTTTTACATCATGCCGTTGTTTTTGAAAATTGTTATACAATGGTAAATATTCGGGTAATAAGGGTCTGGGACCTATTAAACTCATATCTCCTTTTATTACGTTAAGCAACTGAGGTATTTCGTCCAACGAAGTAGAACGAATAAAAGAACCCGTTTTTGTAAGTCGTTGTGAATCCGGGAGTAACACACCGTTAACATCCCTTTTATCGTTCATGGTTTTAAATTTAATAATAGAAAAAAGTTTTTCGTTTTTTCCGGGTCGGGTTTGTAAAAAAAAAGGATTTCCACGATTTACCAACAGCAAGATAATTGCAACCGGAATAAATACAGGTAGCAAGAGTAAAAACAAAAGCGTTGCTACAAAAATATCTAAAACGGGTTTGATGCTACTTTTATACACAATGCAAAAATACGGGTTTTAAGGTTTACTCGCTTGTATCATTCTATCTTTTCCAAAGATATCTTTTTTAAGCCGGATGGAATGAAACCCGAAATCTTTTAATAGCAAAACGGTTTCTTTTCCTTTGGCTTCATTAATTTCTAAATACAGTATGCCGCCTTCACACAAATGCTTTATAGAAAATTCAGCTATTTTTTTATAAAATAATAAAGGGTCGTTATCGGGTACAAACAAAGCTGTTTCGGGTTCATAATCAACTACATTTTTCTGCATTAAATTCTTTTCTTTTTCCAAGACATACGGCGGATTAGAAACAATAATATCAAACTTTTTATTTTGAAAAATATTCGTCCAATAATGAGAATCATCTATTAAAATATCGGCTTCTATAAAATGAATTTCAACGTTATTTTTTATAGCATTTTTTTTTGCAATTTGAAGAGCGTTTGCAGAAACATCCATTGCAAAAACAGTAGATTTGCCCAAGTGTTTTGATAGTGATATTGCAATACATCCGCTTCCGGTGCCGATGTCCAGAATATTTAATTTTTTGTTTCTAACAGCATTGCTCAAAATGTAACGTACCAACTCTTCGGTTTCGGGTCTGGGTATTAAAACTGCTTCCGAAACTTGAAACGGTAAATCGAAAAAAAGGGTCTCTCCTGTAATATATTGAACGGGTTTATAGATTTTTAATTGCTGTATAGCTTCTTCAAAAAGAGTTTCTACTTTGGTCGAAACTTTTTCGTTTTTTGAAAGTGCTACATCAATTCTCTTTTTTTTTAAATGTTTTTCGGATAACAGATAAAAAAACGAATGTATTTCAGCCACCGGATAGTATTCACTTAAATTTTCGGCAAAATGTTTTTGCAATTCCGCTATCGTCATACTTACATTTTTTTAAACATATGTACAGGACACGAATAATGCCCTGTGTCGCCCAAGGAAGATTTTAAATACGTAAATCCGTTTTTAAAATATAATTTTTGTGCAGCTTTCATGTATTCCATCGTTTCCAGATAGCAACCATCGTACAAAAAATCTTTGGCTTTTTTCAGGCAAGTTTCAATCATTTTTCTGCCCAATCCCAAACCTCTTGCTTCGGGTAAAAAATACATCTTTTGCAATTCGCATACATTACCGTCAAAATTATCTAATTGTGCTATTCCGGCTCCTCCCAGTATTTTTGTGTTGCTTTCAATAACAAAATAGCAAGCACGCGGTTTTTGGTAAAACTCATACAAACTGTTCAAAGATGCATCAGACAAAGCGGTACCTTTTTCGGGAGCGTTAAAATCCCGTAAAACCTGTTTAATAACATTGGCTATTTGATTATTATCGTTCTTTAAAATGAGACGTATATTATATTGCGGCATATTAAAACTTTCGTCGTATTTTTACGGTGTGAATATAAGTATTTTTAGCGAATGAATTTTAGAATCATCCTATAACACCTTAACCTATTTTATTTTGATTAGAAACCTGTTTTTAATAGTTGTATTGTTTTTTGTTTTTTCGTGTAACGATTTTAAAAAACCGGAATTTATAAAAATAGATTCGGTACAAGTTGAAGCTGTTTCGGGAAACACGGTAACGCTTTTTGCTAAAGCCTATTTTAACAACCCGAACTTAGTAGGCGGTACTTTTAGCAGTAATGGCATTCAGGTATTGGTTAATAACGTTTTGGTAGGTAACATTTCTTCTTCTGAAAAATTTAAAGTCCCCGCTAAAAAAGAATTTACAGTACCTCTAAAAGCAGTTATTCCGCTTGAAAAAATTTATAAAAACAAAAATGCTTTGGAAGGAATTTTAAACAGTATTTTTTCAAAAAAAGTCAGGGTACAATACAAAGGAGATTTGTTTTATAAAGCTTTGGGTTTTACCTACAAATATCCCATTGATGTAACCGAAGAGATAAAACTAAAAAAGAAAAAGTGAAGCGCCACAATAAGTTTATGAAACGGTGTATTGAACTTGCCGAAAAAGGTTTGAGCAGTACGTATCCCAATCCGTTAGTAGGAAGTGTAATAGTGCACAACGATACCATAATTGGTGAAGGATGGCATTATAAAAGTGGCGAACCGCATGCCGAAGTTCTTGCTATTGAAAGCGTGAAGGATAAAAAATTGCTTCCGGAAGCCACCATTTATGTTTCGTTAGAGCCCTGTAGTCATTTCGGAAAAACGCCTCCTTGTGCCAATTTAATTATTCAAAAAGGAATAAAAAATGTAGTAATCGGCAGCAAAGATCCCAACCCGAAAGTTTCCGGAAAAGGAATTAAACTATTACAAGACGCAGGTTGTAACGTTACTTTTGGCGCGTTGAAAAAAGAGTGCAACCGGCTTAACAAGCGATTTTTTACTTATCATAAAAAAAAACGCCCTTATATTATTTTAAAATGGGCGCAAACGGCAAATGGTTTTATTGCACCCAAACACAAAGAAGAAAAAAAACCGGTATGGATAACCAACCCTTTTTCCAGACAACTTGTGCATAAATGGCGAAGCGAAGAGCAAGCTATTTTGGTAGGTACAAATACCGTAATCCAAGACAATCCGTCGTTAACGGTTCGAGATTGGTTTGGTAAAAATCCGTTGCGTTGTGTAATCGATAAAAATTTAATAGTACCCGATAATGCATCGGTATTTTCAAGCGAAGCGCCCACTGTTGTATTTGCACAAAAAAGCAAACCCGATTCGGAAACTATCTGCTTTGAAAAAATCGATTTTTCCAATTCTTCAGAAGTAGTAAAACAAATATGCCGTAAATTATATCTTCATACTATTCAATCTGTTATTATTGAAGGTGGCGCAATAACACTACAAACTTTTATAGATGAAAACCTCTGGGATGAAGCACGAATTTTTACAGGAAATACAACTTTTAAAGACGGTATAAAAGCACCGAATATAACAGGAAAAACAATATTGAAACAAAAAATTGATAACGACCACCTAACCCTACTTTTAAATGATTGACACGTTGATTTTTGATTTTGGAGATGTTTTTATAAATCTGGATAAAGAAGCTCCTATAACCCAATTAAAAAAACTGGGGTTACAAACGCTTACACAAGAAATGATTCGTGTTAACGAGCAATACGAAACAGGTAATATAACAACCGAAGCATTTTTGGATTTTTACCTGAAACAATTTCCAAATGCAACTAAAAAACAACTTAGTAACGCTTGGAACAGCATCATTTTAGATTTTCCGCAACACCGGTTAGACTTTATTAAAAGCCTGAAAAATAAATCGCAATACAAACTCTTGTTACTTAGCAATACAAACGAGTTGCATATTAACAAAGTAATTGAGAATATGGGTATGGATCGGTACAACCAATTTAAAGACAGTTTTGATGCCTTTTATTTATCGCATGAAATTAAGTTGCGAAAACCCGATAGAGAAATTTTTGATTTTGTACTAAACACACACCGATTAAAACCGGAAAATTGTTTTTTTACAGACGACACACTTGAGCATATTGAAACTGCAAAATCGTTGGGTATAAAAACGTGGAATTTAATTCCCGATAAAGAAGATGTTACCCAATTATTTAACAAATTTAGCTTTTAAAAATGCCTGAAAAAGACACTTACAAAACCCTTACAAAACCATCTCCCGAAGTACTTTACAAAGAAAAAGGAAGCAAGTTTTACGGATATGCGTTTCCCGTAACCAACGAAGAAGATATTAAACAAAAAATAACGCAATTAAAAAAACAACATCACAGCGCGCGTCATTGGTGTTATGCTTGGCAATTGGGTAAAGAATATACTTCGTATCGGGCAAACGACGACGGCGAACCTTCAAACAGTGCCGGAATGCCCATTTACGGTCAGCTACAGGCTTTTAATGTAACCCATGTTTTGGTAGTTGTAGTTCGATATTTTGGCGGAACAAAATTAGGAGTAGGCGGCTTAATACAAGCCTATAAAACCACAGCGCAAATGGCATTAGAAGCTTCCGATGTTATTGAAAAAACAATAGATGAAACGTTTTTGTTAACGTTTGATTACCCGGAAATGAATATGGTAATGCGTATTGTTAAGGAAGAAAAAATCTTAATACAAAAGCAAGAATTGCAAGAAAATTGTAAAATCATAATTTCGGTGCGTAAAAAAGATGCAGTACGAATTTATTCGCTTTTTGAAAACACTTATAAAGTAACAATAAAAAGGGTTGAGGTGTGAGGAATCAATAGTTTTAGTGAACAGTCGCCGGTTTTTTTAGTTCAGAGTTTAGAGTTAAGAATTCAGAATTAATCTTCAATCAAAATAATTCTAAATATCCCTATCTTTGCAGAGTAAAATAAAAAAACATGATTTACCGTTTTAGAGTAATTTTAGACACCCAAGAGGATGTGTTTAGAGATATTGAAATAGAATCGCAAGCAACTTTAGAAGATTTACACAATGCCATTACGCAAGCATTTGGATTTGGAGGGCAAGAAATGGCATCTTTTTATGAAAGTAATGATGATTGGGAACAGGGAGAAGAATTTCCGCTTTTTAATATGAGCGACGAAGCAATAAGTGTTCAAACTATGAGCGAAACACTTTTAGAAAACGTGGTAGATAAAAACCAAACCAAGCTCCTTTATGTGTACGATTTTTTAAATATGTGGACATTTATGGTAGAGCTTGCCGATATTGGAGAGCCTCAAGTGGGGCAAATCTACCCCAATCTTATGTTTGCTCATGGAGAAGTGCCTTTAGAAGCCCCGGACAAACATTTTACCGCCGAAAAATTTAACGAAAATACGATAGATGACGAAGATGATTTTCTGGATAATTTAGATGAGTTTTATTAACAATCTTACTAAATTCTACATCAATGCAACTTGTTTTTGCTACTCACAATCCCAATAAATTAAAAGAGATACAAGCGCTCTTACCGGATACGATTACAGTATTAAGTTTAGATGATATAGGATGTACAGAAGCTATTCCGGAAACGGCTAAAACCCTAGAAGGAAATGCGTTAATCAAAGCTAACTACGTAAAACAAAAATACGGATACGATTGCTTTGCAGATGATACCGGTCTCGAAGTAGAAGCCCTGAATAATGCACCGGGAGTTTATAGTGCGCGTTATGCCGGGTTTGATGCTAATTCGGATGCAAATATGAACAAATTGCTTTCGGAATTAAAAGATACTACAAATAGAAATGCTCGGTTTAGAACCGTGATAGCGTTACTAGTGGGTAATGAAGAATTCTTTTTTACGGGTATATGTAACGGAAAAATCACTAAAGAAAAAAGAGGAAAAGCCGGTTTTGGATACGACCCCATTTTTCAACCAAATGGTTACGCCCGAACCTTTGCAGAACTAACCGCCGATGAAAAAAACAGGATTAGCCACCGAGGGAAAGCAATGAGGGAGTTAATTAACTTCTTTTCATTACAGTATTAATCAAAAAAATAAATTTAAGGGTACTCTGGTACCAAGATAAAAATGGAATCTATTCTGGTTATCGACAATATCACTTGCACCATACAATACTCCTCCATCAAGAGTAAATACCTTTTTAATTCTGTAATTTAATGCGAACTTTACTAGGGCATCAATATTTTTATAAGTTTCACCTTCTACATCATTTATTCCTTCAAAATCAGGTTTATTCAAAATAAAACCCGCACCTATTCCAATATTTATAAATAAATTGGAATCAAAGATTTCTACTGCAACACCGGGTATAAAGTTAATACTTTGAAATGAATTATCACCGTAGTTAGGCGATGATGTAT
>JALWKK010000018.1 GCA_027081505.1 Flavobacteriaceae bacterium | reverse complement strand
GTCCCTGTTAATTAATAATATAAATAAAAAAAAAGATTTTCTGTTTTGATTATTAAATATTTTTATTAACTTTGTAATTCAAAGTACTTTATTATGAACAAAGAAAATTATATTAAAGACATAACCGAAATAAAAAATTTGATGAATCAATCATCTAGATTTATTTCATTAAGCGGTTTAAGTGGAATTATGACCGGTGTGTATGCCATAGTTGGTGCAATGATAGCATACAACTATATGTTTCCGGGATATGGGCAAACGTTAACATTACACAGTTTAAACTTTAAGTTAATCATTATTTTGTTGGTAGTTGTAGCCGTTTTAAGTTTTGTAACTGCTCTTTATTTAACAACTAAAAGGGCAAAGAAAAATAATGAAAAGATTTGGGATGAAACTACCAAACGTCTCCTTTTAAACTTTTTAATTCCGTTGGTAACGGGAGGAGTTTATATAATTATTAAGTTAAATAACCAACATTATGGTCTAACCGCTTCGTTGATGTTAATTTTTTATGGACTGGCATTGGTAAATGCTTCTAAGTTTACTATTGGTACTATTAAATATTTAGGATATGCAGAAATAGTTACGGGCTTACTATGTGCGGCATTTCCCGGTTACGGATTCTGGTTTTGGATAGTTGGATTCGGAATTTTACACATTATTTACGGAAGTTTTATGTATTTTAAAGAAAAAACTAACCACTAGTGGGAATTATTGAAAACATAAACAAACTCTTTGACCACCGAATACGCCTGGGTATTATGTCTATATTAATGGTGAATGAATATGCCGATTTTAACCGATTAAAAGAATTATTAGAAGTTACAGACGGAAACTTAGCCAGCCACCTTAAAGCTCTTGAAAAAGCTCAATATATTAAAGTTGAAAAACAGTTTATTGGTCGAAAACCCAACACTCGTTATAGCGTTACACCGTTAGGAAAAAACGAATTTAAAAAACACATAAACGCCATCGAAAAATTATTACGTAACTAAATTTTTTTAACCTTCTACTTTGAAATACAAAGTACTTTAAAACTATATATTATGAAAGAAAAAAGCAAATTTTCAAACTGGTTTCGCAATTCTATTACTGCAAGAATGTTAGTAGTAGGATTTTTATTGTTAGTCCTTCTTATTCCGTTATCCTTTGTGCAGAGCTTAATTAGCGAAAGAAAATATAGACAACAAGAAGTTATAAAAGAAGTAAATAATAAATGGGGTACCCAGATTATTTTTTCGGGACCCATTTTAAAAATACCGTACAAAACCTATTTTGAAGAAAAGATTTTTAACAAAGAGCGCAACAAGTACGAAACAAAAATAAATACAACCATTCACTACATCTACTTATTTCCGGATAAATTAGATATAAATTCGCAAGTAGAAACCAAACCGTTAAACCGAAGTATTTACCAATCGGTTGTTTTTACTACAAATTTTCAAGTAAAGGGTCGGTTTCCCGCCATTAATTTTGCCGAGTATGATATAAAGAATAAAGATATTGTTTGGGATAAGGCGCAACTTATTATTCAAACAACTAACCTTAAGGGAATTAAAGAAACCGTCTCAGTTACTTTACAAGAAACGCCTTTTACATTAGTACCAAAATATAGCACTTCCCGTTTAAAAACCTTACAATCTAAACACCTAAAAGGCTTTAAAGAAATGGCGAGTAACCCAATCTCTTTCTCATCAAAAATAACAGTAAACGGAAGCGAAAGTTTGCAATTTATACCCATCGGTAAAACAACTACTGCAACGATGGTTTCCAATTGGCATTCGCCCGGATTTACCGGAGAATTTCTACCGGATGATAAAACCAAAGAAATTTCGCCCGATGGTTTTAAAGCCGCTTGGAAAATTTTAGAAACCAACCGCAGGTTTGAGCAAGTATTTTTAGACAAACTTCCCGATCTTACCCAATATGCTTTTGGAACCAACCTTATTAATCCGGTAGATGATTATCAAAAAACCGAACGAACCGCTAAATATGGCTTTATGGTAATTGGATTAACCTTTTTGGTTTTTCTGTTAATTCAAATCGTAAGTAAAGTATATATTCATCCGTTTCAATACGTGATGATTGGCTTGGCACTTGTTATGTTCTATACCTTATTAATTTCTATTAGCGAACACAGCACCTTTTTAAAATCGTATGTCATAGCGTCGGTTTCGGTACTTGCCTTACTTTTTTTATACACCAAAACCATCTTTAAAAACATGAAATTACCGTTATTTATTGTTACCTCGTTAGGGATGTTATACGGATTTATTTATGTAATTATTCAGCTTGAAAATTATGCCTTATTGGTAGGAAGCGTTGGTTTATTTGCAATTTTAGCAGCCATCATGTTTGTTTCTCGAAAAATAGATTGGAATAACCAAGAGTAAATGCTTAATGCAAAACCAATAAAAAAAGCCATGCTATTACTTATTATAGAACTAATAATAGCATGGTTTTTACCGATTTTTTTATAAGAGGATTTTTGGGAGATGTTTTGGTAATACCGCTTTTGTATTATGGTTTTACCGCTTTTTTTAAGAATAAAGATAAACGATTAGCCGAAAAAATTTTGTTTCTTGCTTTCTTAATAGAATTTCTTCAGCAAAGTTCATTTACAGAAGTATTGTTTTCCTATTCAAAAATAGGGGCTATTGTTTTAGGAAAAACATTTGATGTTTGGGATTTAGTCGCTTATGTTTTTGGTTATTTAGTAATTAAAAAAAGTTATCGATTAGAAGTGTTATTAAATAACGTTTACCTCCGGTTCTAAAAGAATGTTAAATTTACTATGTACGGTTTTTTGAATGGTTTTTGCCAGCTCCAAAATTTCATTTCCTGTAGCATTTCCGTAATTAACCAAAACAAGAGCTTGATTTTTATGTACTCCGGAATCACCAAATCGTTTTCCTTTAAAACCGGCTTTTTCAATAAGCCATCCGGCAGGTATTTTATATGTATTTTCCGGTAATTTATAAAAAGGAGCTGTGGGATTTTTTGCGATAAACCTATTAAATTCCTTTTCGGAAATAATGGGGTTTTTAAAAAAACTTCCACTGTTTCCTATTTCTTTAGGGTTTGGTAATTTACTGTTTCGTATTGCTATTACAGCTTCTGAAACATCTTTGATAGTAGGGTTTACAATATTGTTTTCTTCTAGTTTTCTAACGATAGCTCCATAGGAGGTTTTTAGCAGATGCTTGTTTTTTGTAAGCCGAAACCGAACAGAGATAATTATATATTTTCCTTTTGCTTTATTTTTAAAAATTGAATTTCGGTAACCAAAATCGCAATCTTCCTTACGAAAAGTTTTGGTGGTTTGGTTGTTTATGGAAATGGCTTTGCAACTTTCAAACACATCTTTTAGTTCTACTCCATACGCACCAATATTTTGAATAGGAGCCGTGCCTACATTACCGGGAATGAGCGATAAATTTTCAATTCCGCCGTAATCATTTTCTATACAATGCAGTACAAATTCGTGCCAGTTTTCGCCTGCCATTGCTTCTACAATAACAGTTTCATCTGTTTCTTCTATAATCTTTATTCCTTTTAGATTAATGTGAAGTACTAAGGCATTTATGTCTTTGGTCAACAATAAATTACTTCCTCCACCTAAGATAAAAATATCGGTTTCAGAATTTGTTTTTAATATGTTTTTTAACGAATCAATATTTGTTACGGAAGCAAATAGCTTTGCTTTTGCATCTATTCCAAAAGTGTTGTAGTTTTTTAACGATTTGTTTTCCTCTATTTTCATAAAGATTGGTATTGCTCTAATCCGGCTTTTAGAATAGCAACCGCTTTAATTAAATCTTCTTTTTTTAAAACGTAGGCAATTCTAATTTGGTTTATTCCTACTCCTTTAGACGAATAAAATCCGGCTGCTGGAGCTACCATAACGGTTTCGCCGTTTAGGTCAAATTCTTCCAGCATCCATTGAGCAAAATCATCGCTGTCTTTAACCGGAAGTTGTGCTATGCAATAAAAAGCACCTTTGGGTTTTCCTACTTGCACGTTAGGTATTTGTTTTAGCTGTGCAACGAGTGTATTTCTTCTTTCTTGGTATTCGGTAATAACTTCGTTAAAATAACTTTGTGGGGTTGCGAGAGCAGCTTCGCCGGCAATTTGAGCAAAAGTGGGCGGACTTAATCGTGCTTGGGCAAATTTTAGTGCCGTTTTAATAATTTCTTTGTTTTTTGAAACCAAACATCCTATTCGAGCACCACACATACTGTACCTTTTAGATACCGAATCGATGATAATGGCATAATCTGCTAACGTTTCGTCTTCCAAAACCGAATAATGATTATCTCCATCGTAAACAAACTCTCTGTAAACTTCGTCTGCTACCAAAAACAGGTCGTGTTTTTTTACGATGTTGGCAAGTTTTTTAATTTCTTCTTTTGAGTAAAGATATCCGGTTGGGTTTCCGGGATTGCAAATTAAAATAGCTTTCGTTTTTGATGTAATTAATTTTTCAAATTCTTCAATAGGAGGGAGTGCAAAATTATCTTCAATTTTAGAAATTACCGGAACAATTTTAACACCGCTGGCGGTTGCAAATCCGTTATAATTGGCATAAAAAGGTTCGGGGATAATAATTTCATCGCCATAATCGGCAATGCTTCCCATAGCAAAAAGCAGTGCTTCACTACCACCGGTTGTTACAATTATATCGTCTCCGGTTACATTTATGTTGTTTTTTTTATAATAATCAGCCAGTTTGTTCCGGTATGCTTCAGAACCTTCAGAACGGCTGTAAGCTAGTGTTTTTATGTGATGATGTGCAACGGCATCCATTGCAATTTCCGGTGATTTTATGTCGGGTTGCCCAATGTTAAGGTGGTATATTTTTTTTCCTTCTTTTTTTGCTTTTTCTGCATAAGGAACCAATTTTCTAATAGGTGACTCGGGCATTTTTTTACCCTTTTCAGAAATTACAGGCATAATTTACTTGTTTGATTTATTGTAATGCAAAGTTGCAAAAATTATCTGAAACACCATATTTTAATTAGGGTACTATTCTGTATTTTTTGTATCTTAATAGTCCTAAAAAAACAGAAAATAGTTATGCTAAAAAAACTTGGTTTATTGTGGGTGTTGTTCTTTTCGGTACTGGGGTTTTCACAAAGTAAGTTTGTGTTTCCTACAAATGTAAAAAAAGACAAAATCTCATTTAAAATGGTACATAATTTAGTGGTTATTCCCGTCAAAGTAAACGGTGTGCAACTTAACTTTTTGCTAGATACAGGAGTAAACACTACTATTATTTTTAGTCTTTCCGGTATAGATTCTTTAGCACTAAATAACCCTAAAAGAGTTAATCTTCGAGGTTTGGGCACCGGAGAAAGTATCGTTGCTTATTCTAGCACTGGCAATACGGTAGAAGTAGGAAAAGCTATAAATAGAAACCAAAGGGTAAATGTCGTTTTCGATCACACGTTGAATCTATCCAAGCGAATGGGAATACCTATTCACGGAATTTTAGGATACGATTTTTTTAAGGATTTTGTTGTAATAACCAAATACACTTCAAAAAAATTAATTTTTTATTTACCCGAATTTTTTAATTATAAAAAATGTAGGAAATGTGTAGAACTGCCTTTAACCTTTCATAATAACAAACCGTATATTCCTGTTCGGATTAACGATGAAGCCGAAAAATTATTTTTATTGGACTCGGGATCCAGTGATGCATTATGGCTCTTTGAAACGGGAAATTTAATTTCCGAAAATCCTAAAAATTACTTTGAAGATTACCTTGGAAGCGGGTTAAGCGGAAGTATTTTCGGGAAACGTTCTAAAATAAACAGTGTTTCTTTAGGAAAATTTTCCTTTCATCGCAGTACGGTTGCTTTTCCGGATTCCATTGCTTTTAAAAATATAGATTTATTTGTAAATAGAAAAGGAAGTATCGGAGGCGAAATTTTAAAAAGATTTACGGTAACTATAGACTATCCTTCACAAAAAATAGTTTTGCGTAAAAACGCTCATTATAAAAACAAATTTCATTACAATATGAGTGGATTAACCGTCGAACATAAAGGTGTTGAGGTTGTAAAAGAAGAAAAAAAAGTGCTATTGGAGAAGTTGTCGATTCCGGAAGATGCGGTTTCTATTCCTATGAATACGGTTTATAATTACTTTCTAGTACCTAAATATATAGTGGCAGAAGTAACTGAAGATTCTCCGGCATATTTAGCCGGAATAAAAAAAGGAGATGAAATTATTACCCTTAACGGAAAAAAAGTGTATCACTTTAAATTAGCCGAATTAATTGAGATGTTTTCTTCGGTTGAAGGAAAAAAAATAACAATGAAAATAAGACGAGGAAATAAAACCTTTAAAAAGAAATTTTACTTAAAAGAGAGGATATAAAAAAACCTTCCGAAATAGAAGGTTTTTTTGTACGGGTAGTAAAAAATTAACGTGTTTTTTCAAGTACACTTTTGTCTGCAAGAACTTTTCCTTTAATTTTTAAAGCTTTAATAGGTTCATCCGCATTTGAGTAAACAGTAATGGTTTTTCTAATAGGTCCCACACGCTTGGTGTCGTATTTTACTTTTATCACTCCTTTTTCACCGGGAGCAATAGGATCTTTTGGTTTTTCCGGCACGGTACATCCGCAACTTGATTTTACCTGTGTGATAATTAACGGCTCATTACCAACATTGGTGAAAACAAACTCGCGAACCCCATCACTACCTTTTAAAACTTCTCCATAATCAACAGTTTCCGTAACAAATTTAAACTTAGCTTGTGAAATGGCTTTTGGAGTAAAACCTACTAAGGCTAATACGGTTAAAATAATTAGTTTTTTCATAATTTTAATTTTTAATGGTTGCTAAATTAAGTAACTAAAAACAATCTGCAAAATAAGTTAGTCACTATTCACTATGTTATCAATATTAGTTACTTTTGCAAACTTAGTGTTCAAAAATTAGACCAAAATGGCTTTACCTGCAAAATATAATGCACAAACAACAGAAGAGAAGTGGTATGACTACTGGATGAATAACAACTATTTTCACAGTGAGATAGATGATAGGGAGCCTTATACCATAGTTATTCCGCCACCAAACGTTACCGGAGTCCTTCATATGGGACATATGCTTAATAATACCATTCAAGATATTTTAATTCGTAGAGCCAGACTTTTAGGAAAAAATGCTTGTTGGGTTCCCGGTACAGACCACGCTTCTATTGCAACAGAAGCAAAAGTTGTTGCTAAGCTTAAAGCAGAAGGAATTAATAAAGAAGATCTCACACGCGAAGCGTTTTTAAAACACGCTTGGGAATGGACACATAAACACGGTGGAATTA
>JALWKK010000017.1 GCA_027081505.1 Flavobacteriaceae bacterium | reverse complement strand
CTGTTACTGGAGCATTACACCTTTTTAAAACGTCCGGTTTTAGTGTTTGGAAATAAAATTTTTATAGGAAACAGCAAAAAAACAGTAGAAGCCGCTAAAAAAGCACTGCAAAATGAATAACAAAAGAACTTTTGCACTTTTGGCTGCAACCGGTGCTGCTACAATTTATGGTGTAAATCATACTATTGCTAAAGACCTTATGCCGCAAGTTATTAAACCCTACGGATTTATTTTACTAAGAGTAAGTGTTGCCGGAATATTATTTTGGATAACTTCGCTTTTTCTTCCGAGAGAAAAAATTGAAACCCGAGATTGGGGTCGAATCCTTACTTGTGCTTTTTTCGGGATGGTACTTAACATGCTTGCTTTTTTTAAAGGATTAAGTCTTTCTACTCCCATTAACAGCTCGGTGGTTATTACTTTGGTTCCGGTTTTGTTATTAATTTTATCGGCATTGTTTTTAAAAGAAAAAATTACACTTCTAAAATCGGTTGGTATTGGTTTGGGGTTAATTGGTGCGTTGGTGCTAATAATTTTCGGGATTAAAACACAACCCAATGCACCCAACATTCCGTTAGGAAATGTATTTTTTATCGTAAATGCCGTTAGCTATTCGGTGTATCTTATTGTGGTAAAACCGTTAACTTCAAAATACAGATCGGTTACTTTAATGAAGTGGTTTTTTCTTTTTGCTACGCTTATAAATCTTCCGGTAGGAATTTCACAATTTACACAAGTTGCTTGGCAAGAACTACCTTTAAACATAGTAGGACAACTAGCTTTTGTTGTAATAGGAACGACCTACTTTACCTATTTGTTTAATATTTTTGCACTTAAATATTTGCGTCCTTCTACAATTGGTGCTTTTATTTATTTGCAACCGGTAATTGCTACGCTTTTTGCCGTTTTAGTAGGAGCAGATAAATTAACTACTTTACGAATAACAGCTGCTATTTTAATTTTTACGGGAGTATATCTTTCGACCCGAAAACCAAGATACAAATCATAAATTTTTCTAAAATCCTCTAAATTTAAATTTTTGCTCGTATTTTTATCGTGTTAAACAAAACAACCCGTTGTAATGCAAATGAAAAAAACAGTTCGAATTTTAATTATAACCCTTTTCGTTTCAAGTTTATCGTTTTCACAAAACAGAAAAAAGACTACTATTAAGTATAAATATTTTGATGAGAATTATCAACCCATTTCAAAGACAAAATTTGAAAACAGAAAAAGGAAAAACAGATTTTTAAGTGTTCAAGGAGACTCTATTCATCATAAAATTCTTTCTGTAAGAGCAAAAGAAGCAATATTACTAAACAGAAATTATTTAGATTCGCTTTTAACCTTATCAACAAATAAAAAAATAGATTCTACAAAACCATTAGTTATAATTTATTATCCCGGGAAAGACCCTTGTAACTCAAGTGGTATTTATGGAAGAAGAACCAGAAAAAAGTGGTATGACCTGATGGAAGAAGGCATTAATAAAATAAAAGAATCAAATATCGTATATGTATATAAAAATAATGAAGGCTTGTACCGCAAAAACGATGGTTTTAAAAACTGGATAAAAGACCCGAAACAAACTGTTGAAAATTTATTTTTTAAACGACATTATCCTTGTGGTAGTTTTGTGGTTATATCTGAAAAAAGTAAATTTATTAGTTACTTCGGAGAATTTCCCAAAGAGTTGGTTTGGAAAGTTGTTGAAGTATTAACAACGAAAAAAAAAGATTAAATCTAAATCCAACCCAACCCAAAATTAGTTTTTAAAAAGTAATAAATTGTTAATGAATAAAATAGCAACAAAAAAGGTAAAAAATGTTTTTAGAGAAGGTGCTATAGGTAGTGAATTTATAGCGCAATCAATCGCCAAGCACCAGGTTAAAACCGGTATTGGTGCACATACTATTTTTTTAGGGCAAGTACGAGCAGATGTAATAAACAACAAAACCGTTACGGCAATTGAATATACAGCGCATCAAGAAATGGCAAATCAGGTTTTTTATGATATAAGAGAAACTGCTTTTTCAAAATTTCAATTAAGTTGTATGCACATTTACCACAGTTTAGGAGTGGTAAAAGCAGGCGAAATTTGCTTGTTTGTATTTGTATCTTCTCCACATAGAAAAGAAGTCTTTAAAGCATTAGAGTTTATCGTAGAAGAAATCAAAGCCAAAGTTCCCGTTTTTGGAAAAGAAATCTTTATCGATGCCTCTCACCAATGGAAAGTAAACCGGTAAAACTACATCAAAAATTTTGAGCTAATCGATTTGTTTTCTTGAACACTTAACATTACTTCGGCAAACAAATTGGCACAAGTAAGTACTTTAATTTTATTGCTTTCTTGCTTTAACGGAATAGAATCGGTTACAATGAGCTCTTTTAAACGCGAATTTTCAATTCGTTTATAAGCATTTCCCGAAAGGATAGGATGTGTACAAATTGCTCGAACCGAAAGAGCTCCGCGCTCCATCATAAGGTCGGCAGCTTTAGATAATGTTCCGGCTGTATCTACCATGTCATCTACGAGAATCACATTTTTTCCGGTTACATCACCTATAAGCTCCATATGCGAAATTACATTAGCTTTGGCCCGTTGTTTATAACAAATTACCACATCGCTTTCTAAAAATTTTGAATAGGCATACGCTCGTTTTGAACCTCCCATATCGGGTGAAGCGATGGTAAGATTATCTAAATTTAACTCCTTAACATATGGTAAAAAAATAGTGGATGCAAAGAGGTGATCTACCGGTTTTTCAAAAAAACCTTGAATTTGATCGGCATGTAAATCCATTGTGATAATACGGGTTGCACCCGCAGTTTCAAGCATTTTTGCTACCAATTTTGCAGCGATAGGAACACGAGGTTTGTCTTTTCGGTCTTGTCGTGCCCAACCAAAATAAGGTAAAACAGCGGTAATATGCCTAGCAGAAGAACGTTTAGCGGCATCAATCATTAGTAGCATTTCCATAAGATGATCGCTATTGGGAAATGTAGAACCGATCACAAAAACCCGACTCCCTCTAACCGATTCTTCAAACGAAGGCTGAAACTCCCCGTCGCTATAGGTTGAGGTAATAACTTTTCCTAATGGTACGCCAAAAGCTTGAGCTATTTTTTCGGCTAGGTATTCGCTTTGTTTACAAGCAAAAATTTTAGGTTGCGGATGGCAGGAACTCATAATTAGATGATTGGATTGATACACTACAAATGTAAAATTTAAGTTGTGTTACCACCAAAAAATAATAACACTAATTATTAAATGTTGTTAATAATTGTTTATTTTTGCGCTATCATAAGCCTTGGCACCGGAATTGGTAGCCTTGTCTGCTTTCCATTTTAGGCTCAAGTGGCGGAATTGGTAGACGCGCTGGATTCAAAATCCAGTTCCCTCGGGAGTGTGGGTTCGATTCCCACCTTGAGTACCATTTTAAACGGAAGTTTTTTACTTCCGTTTTTTTATGTTTTCTATATAGTTGTTTTTGGTATTATTAGCCACTTTTCTATCCAATTTACCAACGTCTTTGCCAATTGTCTTAATCGTTTTAACTCCTTAAATCCGAAAATAATTTTTAACAACTCGCTCTAAGTTGTTGAAAAACAAGTATGAAGAATTTTTCATTCCCCGTATTCTCGGTATAAAAAATGATTATAAGGAAACCGTTTTATGTGTATGGCTTTTACTTTTTTATAAACGGTTTTTCTAAATTCCTCAAGGTTTTCTTTGTTTAATGCCGAGATAAAAACCGCGTCTTGTTGTTTGTTCATCCACGTATTTTTCCAATCTTGTAATGTATTATGGGCTGTTGTTTTTTGGGTAACCAAATCGTCTTCATCTATGGTTTCGGGTGTATAGGCGTCTATTTTATTAAACACCATTAAAACCGGTTTATCGGCAGCGTTTATTTCGTCTAAAATGGCATTTACAGATTCTATATGATGCTCAAAAGAAGGGTGCGAAATAGCAACAACATGAAGCAATAAATCGGCTTCACGAACTTCGTCAAGCGTACTTTTAAAAGACTCTACCAACTGAGTGGGAAGTTTGCGTATAAAACCTACCGTATCGGTTAACAAAAAAGGTAAATTGCCTATCACTACTTTTCGTACTGTTGTATCTAAGGTGGCAAATAGTTTGTTTTCGGCAAAGACTTTAGACTTGCTAATGACATTCATTAAGGTAGATTTTCCCACATTGGTATAACCCACTAAAGCAACACGCACCAAAGCACCACGATTACCGCGTTGTACAGCCATCTGTTTGTCTATGGTTGCCAGTTTCTTTTTTAGTAACGAAATTCTATCACGTACAATACGGCGGTCGGTTTCGATTTCGGTTTCACCCGGTCCGCGCATTCCTATACCACCTCGTTGTCGCTCTAAGTGCGTCCACAATCCGGTAAGTCGGGGAAGTAAATATTGGTATTGTGCCAATTCTACTTGTGTGCGAGCATAGCTGGTTTTGGCTCTTTGAGCAAAAATATCGAGAATAAGATTGGTTCGGTCTATGATTTTTACTTGTAAAATCCGTTCGATATTTTTTTGCTGTGCCGGACTTAATTCGTCATCAAAAATAGCTACCGAAACATCGTTTTCTTCAATGTAACGTCTAATTTCTTCAGTTTTTCCGGTTCCAATAAACGTTTTCGGGTTGGGGATATCCATTTTCTGAACAAACCGTTTTAATACTTCGGCTCCAGCGGTATGAGCAAGAAATTCAAGCTCGTCCAGATATTCTTCCGATTTTGTAGCGTCTTGTTTTTGAGTAATTATTCCTACTAAAATCGCTTTTTCGTATGCTATGTTGTTTTTTTCTATCATAATTAACTGCAAAGGTAAGAATAAGATGTGAGTTTAAAAGTACTATTATTTTGTAATCAATTCTGTTCCTAATACGTTATATTTGTTTAGAATTAATAGTTAAAAAATGTACACTTCAAAAGAGTTTAATTATTTCACATTTGCGTTTTACAATCTTGAAAATTTATTTGATACGGTAAATAATCCCAACACGTTGGATGATGATTTTACACCCGAATCCGAAAAAGGATGGAATCAAGAAAAGTATGCCGATAAACTACAAAAACTTGCCCGTGTTATTTCTCAAATCGGTTATGAAGAAATTAACCACCCACCGGTTTTAACTGGAGTAGCCGAAGTAGAAAACAAAAAAGTTTTGGAAGATTTAACAAATACCGGCTTTTTAAAAAATAAAGATTACGGTTTTGTACATTTTAATTCTCCCGATGAACGCGGTATCGACACCGCACTATTATACCGAAAAAAATATATTTCTGTGGCAGAAAGCAAGGTTTTTCCATTAATGATTGACAACTTGGACGGAAATAGAGATTATACTCGAGATATTTTATATGTAAAACTCCGTCTTCAAAAGCAAACGCTACACCTTTTGGTAAATCATTGGCCCTCACGGCGAGATGGCGCCGAAAAAACTTCGTATAAAAGAGAAGCTGCCGCCCGTAAAAATATCGAGATAATTTCTGCTATACTAAATAAAGATTCACAAGCAAAAATTGTGGTTATGGGCGATTTTAATGACGACCCGAAAAGTAAAAGCGTTCAACTACTCAGTAAAGATTTGCTGTACAACCCGATGGAACTACTTTTAACCAAACACGAAGGAAGTTTAAATTACCATGGCGAGTGGAATTTATTTGACCAAATTATGTTTTCTACTAATTTTTTACAACAACATGGTAACGTGTTCCGGTTTGAAGATGCTAAAATTTTTGATAAAAAATTGGTTCAAAAATATTCCGGAAAGTACAAAGGAAATCCTTTTAGAACCTATGTAGGTAATAAATATTTAGGTGGTTACAGCGATCACTTTCCGGTATATGGTATTTTTTCAATAAAAAAAGATGAACAATAAACCCGCATCCCTTACCGAAATCTTTTTGCAGAGCAAGAAAGAAACACTTTACAAGCAACTGTTATTACAATTAAATAAAGATTTTGCCAGAGCAGGGATAGACGTGGTTTTACAGCCAAACATAGCTGCAAATGATTTAACAAAACACCTTGTTAAGATAATTGATAAAACCTTTCGTAAAAATTTTTCAGCACTTTTAAATTTACTGTATGTCATTGATGTTTCAGAAGAAAAAATAAAACAGCTTACTACCGAAGACACAACCCTCTACATTGAAAAAGTAACCTACCTAATTGTATTCAGGCAATGGCAAAAAGTATGGATACGAAACAAATATCGCTCTAACTAAAGTTGTTTTAACTTTAAAAAAACACCCTTACAAAGGGTAAGAAAGCGCTGGCATAGATGCTTTTGTCTTTATCATACAACACATCATATCGCATCCCGAAAGTAACACCTCCGGATCGATAACCTGCCCCAAGAAACAGCGCCGGATACAAATAGTTATCGTTAGGTATACCTAAATTGGCTTCATATTTTCGGCTAACATTAAGTGCTTCAAACTCTGCAGAAAGTTGCAACGCATCAATAACATTAAAAAGAGAAATAACACTTCCGCCGAGTATAGTAGAACTGTACAAATTTCTTTGTTTGTTATAGGTACCGTTTAATCCCAACCCCACCGAAAATTTTTTATTTACATCATAAACTGCACTCGGTGCCAACGTTCCGCTAAAAAATCCGTTGCCAAAACTAAGCCCGATACCTCCACCAAACCGCACACGGGACCAAAAATTAGCTTGTTGTTTTTCTTGTGCCAAAATGTTTGAAGAAAAAACAGTTATAAAAAATAGTACAAGAACAATCCTTGTTTTAAAAAAAGAAATTTTCATCTGTTTAAAAAATTTATTATATCGTGATAAATATACAAAAACAAACCTTATTGGTTTATAGATTTATTGTATTTTTGCAACGTTTTTTAACCAATTAGTACTTTGTTTCCGTTTTATGGATAAATTTTCGTTTCTCAATGCCGTACACCCGGAGTATCTGGCAGAATTGTATGATAAATACCTTACCTATCCGGATAGTATAGAACCCAGCTGGAGAGCCTTTTTTCAAGGATTTGATTTTGGCATTGAAAACGGCACACTAGAAGAATTAGGAATTTCTCGGCAAATACCGGAACACATAACCAAAGAGTTTAAGGTAATTAAACTTATAGACGGTTACCGTACAAGAGGGCATTTATTTACAAAAACCAATCCGGTGCGTGACCGAAGAAAGTACACACCAACCTTGGATATCGAAAATTTCGGGTTAACCAAAGAAGACTTACCCCTAAAATTTAAAGCCGGAGAAATTATAGGTATTGGAGAAGCTCCTTTGAAAAAAATAATTTCTCACTTAGAGCGCATTTATTGTGATTCGATCGGGGTTGAATATAT
>JALWKK010000016.1 GCA_027081505.1 Flavobacteriaceae bacterium | reverse complement strand
GATAAATAGTAAATCGATGTTTTTCAAGTCATATTCAGGTAATACTTGATGAATCATTTGAGCTTCTAAGTGGCAAATTCCTCCTGTAACGATTTGCAAGGCTTGGATTCCGGTTTCTCTGATTCGTACGGCATCACGTTCGGTTTCCAAGTCGCCGACCATCACGGCTATGTTTAGTTTGTCTTTTAACTTTTCGGCTGTTTTTTGCATCAAAGTGGTTTTGCCGCTTCCTGCAGATGAGGTGATATTGATTAAGAGCGTTTTGTTTTTAGCCATTTCGTTGCGTATGATACCGGCAACATAATCGTTCGCTTTTAACAGGTTGATATTGGTGTTTTCGCACTGGACGGTGCCTCTTGCTGCTTTTGTTGATTTTTCTATACTCATTATATAATATTTTAATCGTTAAACTCTACTTTATGAATTAGCATTTCTTCACCTTGTATTAAGTTTTTACAGGGTTTTTGACATTTTTCACAAATGAACCGGTAGTTTATTACTTGTGTTACGTGATTGCATTTTTCACATTTTATTTTTATTTCCGTAGTCTCTATGTGTAATGCTACGTGATGGTATTTTGTGCCACAAGGGTATTTAGCGGTATACGCATTGTGCAATAGTCTGGGTTCTATATTGGATAGTTTTCCTACTTTTAGGTAAATCGCTCTCATTTTGTCGAGCTTTTCTTGTTCAAACTCCATTTCCAGAGTTTTCATAATGCTGTTTACAATCGATGTTTCGTGCATAATTAATTAATAAAAGTCTTTAGTTGGTTTAAAGCGTTTAATTGTTCGTTTGCTTTGGTTATAAGTGTTTCGTCTTTTACTAAATCTTTGATTTCTAATGCTTTGTTTTTCATTTCGTTGTACTTTTTTATTTCCTCGTTGGGACTTTCATTATGCAATAACCAATACAATTCCAATTGATTGAGTAAGGTCAAGGCTCTTTCAAAAGGATACTTTTCCGGAGTTCTAATGCTTAACGCTTCTTCAAACAAATCGAAGGACTTTTCTAAGTTGTTATGTAATTTCGCTTCGGGAAATCCCATAAGAGCAGTAGCATAATTGTGAGCTATCATAGCATATTCATACGGGAACTTTTCTTTTTTATAAAAAGATAATGCTTCTTTAAATGAGGAAGCACAAAAGGCAGTCCAGATAGGTTTTTCGTTTTCTGCGATTTGAATTTCAGAATAAATCAAGGCTAAATGATGATGAATATCAGCAAATTTTTGTGGATGCGTGTCGCGTTTGAAAACTTTTAAGGCGTTCTGAAAAGCATTGATAGCTGGTTTGTAATATTGCGGGTTTCCGTTTTTTGACCAAGTGTATAATAAAATAGCTTTCTGTAAAGTAGCTTCGCCTAATAATTCGGGGATACCTTCTTCTTTAAAGTATAAAATGGCTTTGTTTATGTATTCTTTTGCTCGTATAAAATCTTTTTGAAAGCCGGCAACTTTTGATGCATCAATGAGCAACAAACCGGCTTTTATTTTTAAGTTTTTTTCTTCGTAGTGAGAAATACATTGTTGTTGTAATGCTAGGATTTTTTCCAATTCGCTTTTTGAATACGGGATACTGAGTTTACGCATTAAGGTTGCAGCCAATTGTTCATTAAAACTGTTTTTTTCTTCTTCGGATTTGCATAATTTCAAAGCGGAATTTATTAATTTGATAGCTTCTGCTGTTAAATTACTGTCGAGCAAAAAATTAACATAATGTTTGATTGTAAACAATTTAATTCGTTCATCTATGGCGTTATGGATAGCATCATTGTAAATATTGTATAATAAATTATCTTCCATTACCGGCTTGGTATTTCCAAAATTATAGACAATGGCAAGGTTGTGCAGGGAGGTTTTTTCCAAAAAAATAATTTGATTATCCGAAATAGGATAACCGTATATTAAATTAGTGATAATGTATAAATGATGATATAATGAACCGTTTTCTGTTACAAATTCAAAAGCTTTTTGATGATTTCCCAATTTTAAAAAAACAATTGCCAATAAGTTTTTATCAGAAAAATCAACTGGAGGAATGATATAAGGAGGTTCGGTATCGTACCAGTCTAATGGCAAGTGTATCGAATTACCTTTTATTTGGATAATTTTTGAATTGGCACTATCCGGCTCGTTTGTTGTGACCAAAACCAATTCGTTTAATCTATCAATACCGTTTATTATATCCTTTACTTTTGTAGAGTGTTTAGTTGTTGTTAATATTGTAATCATCTTTGTTTACTTTTTGTGTTCCTCTAACATCCCTTGCTGCTGTTTTTTGCATATACATTGCGTTTACTTCGGCTAGTCTCTTGCTTCTAAAACTTCCCATATTATGTGCCAAAATATGATTCGGGTCTTTTGTATCGATAAAAATGAGTAAAACTTCCCATCTGCCTTTTGTTTTTATGATTTTAGATTGCACTTCAGCATCTGATAACCAGGCGTCTTGGGGATTGTTTCTTTTACTCATTACAATTGTATTTTGATAAGTTTTGTTCTTTTTACAAGCTCATAATTTAATTCTTTATCGGTTGTGTCCAGGTCATTATCGATTAAAATCTCTCTTATTGCCAATGTTTTATCGCCTTTCAAATTTCGTGATTTTAGTAAGAATTGTGCCGGTTCATACATTTTTACAAACCACTGACTGCTTACCGGAGTTACCAATAGTTTTTTTGTGTCTTTTTGATAGGTTACATAAGCGTAATGTATGTTGCCAAAAATAGTTTCAACCAAATCATTTTCCAAATAAAGATGAGATGATTTTAAATAAATCTTAGCCATTCTTACACGCGGTGATTTTTAACTCATCTAATATTAGATTTATTACTTTGTCTCCGGCTTCCTTTACCGGTTTGCTTAAATCCACTTCCAATTTTGTATTGTCTATTGCAATTAGATAAACTTGTATATCATCGGGATAATCGTCTTGCAATATTTTTTTGGCATACGAAAGGGCTTGATTCCACTTCATACTATGTAGGAATACCATTGGATTTTCTTCGGGTGCTTGTAATACTTCTTCCGCAGGGACTTTAAACAAGGTTCCAACGGGTTCGTTTGTGTTGATGACCGCATCGATTAAAATAATTTTTTGGTGTCCTTTTAATCCGAAAAGCACTTCAAATGCCGCTGTTCCCATATCAAAAATAGAAATATTTGGATGATTACCTAATTTTTCTTTTAGCTTTTCGATAACGTAAATACCTATGGCATCATCACTTCGAACAGGATTTCCAAAACCCATTATTGCTGTTTGCATTTTGTTATTTAGAAATTAAAATCTTTCTTGAGTAACAAGCACTCAAGAAAGATTTGATAATAAATCAGTTATTTATTTAAATTTTAAATTTTGATAGTTCTACACCGGATTTTTCATCATGTGCATGTACGGTACATACTAAACACGAATCGAAAGAACGTGCCACGATACCGACTTCTACCGGATCTTTAGGGTCTTCGATTTCGGTATTGTAAAGTGCTGCTTCAATTGGTCCCGGATTACCGTCTTTATCATTCGGTCCAACATTCCATGTAGTAGGAGCCATTACTTGATAATTTTTGATGACTCCGTTTTCCAGTTCAATCCAGTGAGCCAATGACCCACGAGCAGCTTCGGTAGCTCCAAATCCTTTTCCGTTTGGTTTTTCAACCGGTTTAATATAAAAAGGAGCATCTAAATCAATTTCTGACAACCATTGATCAATTAATTTATACAATCTAGGTGCTTCGTGAACACGTGCTAAAACTCTTGTAAACACACTTGCTCCGCCTAATTTTTTGTAGGCATCAATAAAAAACGGATCTCTTATTTGATGCTCTTTATTGTTCGGATTTCCGTTCATTATACATCTAGCCATAGGTCCTGCTTCAGCTGCATATCCATCGTAACGTGGAGCTTTTGCCCAAGAGTATTTTCCATTAAAATCGGATTCTTCAAGAGTTTGAGATTTAACAGGTGTTGGAAGAGGTTCATCCCAAGGATGTAATCCATCTTCTTGATTTCCATACCAAGAATGTTTAACGTGTTCACTTACTTTTGTATGGTCAAACTCGTGCCAATTTTCTCCATCATAAAAACCACTGGAACTGATTAAAGCATCGTTTCTACCTTCTATTGTAGGGTTATTATACATGTCCTTATGTAAATAAGTACCAAATGCTAAGAATTTTTCTACTCCTTTTCCAAAGTCTTTTAATCCAAATTCTTGCCCTGCTCTTATATACAATCCTAAATCGCTGTTATAATGCGATTCGTTTTCTTCAAGCCAAGCCAACATATCGTCCCAAGATTTAATTTCTAAATATCTTTCAATGGAACAACCTAACCAAATTGGTTCCAGCCAATCATTTTTAAATTGTGTCATAATTGCGTGTGCACGTGTAATATCTTTTAGAGTAGGAGCACACATTACACCTCCGGGAACCATATAACTGGAATGAGGCCATTGACCACCAAATAATGCATATACTTGCACAGGTAATGCACTTGCAGTTAATCCTTTTTGAAAAGTTTCACCAACATAAGCAGACCAGCGTTTTACCACTTCTTTATATAAAGGTTTGTTGGCAAATTTTTTATTAGCTAAATCAGTTGCAAAAATAGCATAAAACCATCGAGGAATACTTTGGATAGTTTCCGTTGCTTGACCAATTGCTCTTAATAAAAGTGCATTTGGTGGTAATTTTGTTCCCCAAGCCGTATCTAAAGCGGAAGATGCACAATATAGATGTGAACCTCCACAGATACCGCAAATTCTAGGAGTTACTATAAGGCCGGATTGAGGATCTTTACCAGCCATAATTTTTTCAAAACCACGAAACATTGCTGCTTGCGTGTGAGCTCTGGTTACTTTACCGTTGTCGATATATACTTTTACATCTAAATCGCCTTCAACTCTACCAACGGGTGATATATTTAATTCTTTTACTGTTGACATTTTAATTTCTTTTAATTAAGTTATTAAATTATTTAGATGTTTCCATAATACGTTTGTTTGTAGGCATCACTTTGTGGAAACCTGCTTCAATATAGTAAGCTAATTTACTTGTGCCTGAAGGTACTTCTTTAGGGAAAACTCCCATATATTTCATTGTTTTGAAAATAGAACCTTTTTTTAGATCATGGTGTGGAAAACCGGGTTCAGTACAGCCTAAGCAAGGGTGGTTGGAGCGCGTTTTACTCGATTGTCGATTCCATAATATATTATTACAAGTAGCTCTTGTCATTGGGCCTCTACAACCAACTTCGTAAAATAGACATCCACCTTTTTTACCAAAACCACCATCTATTTTTTGGGCAAAATTAGTTACGTTAGTACAACCGGTTTGTACAAAATCGGTAAAAAAAGTTTTTGGTCTGTGATACTCATCAATTTGTACATCACCAATTCTTCCAATGGAAATAGCAACTAAAATTTGGGATAACCAATCTGGATGTGCGGGACACCCCGGAATGTTAATTACAGGTAATCCTCCTTTAGATATGTAGTTTGCACCTAAAAACCCACCTTTCTTTTTCTTTAAAAATTGCATTCCAGTAGATTCGCTTGGGTTTGGAGGTACAGCCGGAATTCCACCCCAAGTAGCACAATCTCCAATAGCCACGACATAACCGGCTACTTCAGATAGTTCTTTAATCCAATCTTTCATTGGACGATCTGCAAAATAGTTCATTGAACCTGTTCCGTTTGGACCTTGAATGATAGATCCTTCGTAAACAAGAATATCCATTTGTACTTTGCCGGCAATAATGTCTTTGAGTAAATCTTGAACTTGATCTCCAATTTGTAATCCGGTAGTTGGATGCCAAAGAATGTTAAGTCCAAAATCTGTAATAAGTTCTACAACGGTGGGTTCTTCTGCATTTAGAAAAGACATTGTGTTTCCACTACAGGCACCACCTTGTAACCATAATACGTTTGCCATAATAATTTGATTATTAGTTAGTAATGCACGCAAGATAAATAATTTTTTTCAATTATAAAAAAACAAGTGTTATTTATAATAATTCTAAATAATGCTTTGTTTTTATAAAATAAAAGATAATTTTATCTTTTAAACTGATATTTATCAGCTTTTTTTAGAATAATACATTATACTTTTGTAATATATTTTGAAAACTGAATTTAACTAAATCAAATATTACAATGAAAATCAAATTATTATCATTATTGTTAGTTAGTTTTTTTGTATTGACTTCTTGTAAAAAAGAAGCAACAGAAGCTAAACAAGAAACTTCTACAACTACCAAACAAGAAGTAAAAACGGGACACAAAGGTCAAGCAAACGTAAAATTGACCAAAGGAGAACAAGCAAATGCTTTGCAAGTAGCAAAAACAATTGATGATTTTTCTACTCTTGTGGCAGCGATTGAAGCGGCAGGAGTACAAGATGCTGTTGTTAACGCAGGACCATTAACCATTTTTGCACCTGTAAATGCTGCATTTGATAAGTTACCGAAAGGAACGGTAGAAACATTATTAAAACCGGAAAACAAAACAAAATTAGCATTTATTTTAACCAATCATGTTGCTCCTGCAAACTATCCAATTAAACAGTTAAAAAAAGAAGCTAAAAAAGGACGTAAGTTATATATGGCTTCCGGTAAATATTTAGTTGTTGAAAACAAAGATGGTAAAATTTATGTTGGTGGTGTACCAGTATTAAAATCTGTTAAAGTAAGTAACGGATGGATTCACGTTATCGACCAAGTATTAGTACCATCAGATAAATAAAAAATAACAAAATCACTATTATTAACTAAAAATATCTTATTAAATATGAAACTTAAATTTTTAACGTTAGCTATTGTCGCTCTATTTTTAACAAGTTGTGGAGGAAGTAAAAAAGATACACCAAAAACAACCAATTCAGATACAAAAACGGAAGTAAAACAAGAAGTTAAAAAAGAAACTACTAAAGTAACTGATACAAAAATAGACTTGACAAAACCTACTCTTGATAATAAAGGGATTGGTAAATACAAAAATGTAAAAATAGATGCTAAAATTGATGAAGCACTAGCCGAAAAAGGTAAAGCAATTTATAAAGCAAATTGTACTGCTTGTCATAAAATTAAAAAACGTTATATAGGGCCTGCCTTAAAAGGTGTTACTAAACTTCGTTCTCCGGAATGGATTATGAATTTAATAACCAACACCAAAGAAATGTTAGAAAAAGATCCTGTTGCCAAAGCATTAATATCAGAATACCACGCACCAATGGCACAACAGTCTTTAAAAGATGACGAAGTACGTGCCTTATACGAATACTTAAGAACTAAAAATTAATAAATCAAAATCAAATCAAATTATGAAGACAATAATTAAATTTATCTTTTCTTTTGCAGTTGTTGCCGCTTTTTTAA
>JALWKK010000015.1 GCA_027081505.1 Flavobacteriaceae bacterium | reverse complement strand
CTATATAGTCGCCCCTTAAAAACAACACAACTCATTGATATTTAATATTGTAATGTTGAAAAACAGTAAGAATTAAGTGTCAAAAAATGCAAGGAAAAGCGTAATTTTAAAGCAAAAGCTTGCAAAAATGGTTGGCAAAACACAACAAACAAAACAGCGAGATTTATTTCGTCCAATGTTAACAGACTTTATCGATACCAATCACGAGTTGGTATTGTTAGCCGATAAAATAGATTGGGATTACTTTGAAAAAGAGTTATCGGTTTATTATTCAACCAAAGGTCGCCCTGCGATGCCTATTCGTTTAATGGTGGGGTGTTTAATGTTAAAAAGATTATACAATTTAGGAGATGAAACCTTAGCTCAAGAGTGGGTAATGAACCCTTACATGCAATACTTCTGCGGGATGGAATATTTTCAACACAACTTTCCGTTCGATCCGAGTGATTTTGTGCACTTTCGTAAACGCATAGGCGAAAAAGGCGTAGAGAAAATATTCGTTTATACGGTTCAAATGCATGGCGAAAAAGCCGCCGAAACGCAAGTTTTATCGGACACCACCGTTCAAGAAAACAACATCACTTACCCAACGGATGCAAAATTGGCCAAAAAAGTGATAGATAAATGTAATGCCATAGCCAAGTCCGAAGGCGTAAAGCAACGGCAGAGTTACAGCCGGAAAAGTAAAGAATTAGTTCGTAAAACACACAATTATAACCATCCGAGAAGAAAAAAAGCAGCAAGAAAAGCCACGGGCAGTTTAAAAACAATAGCCGGTAGGTTAATACGGGAGTTAGGACGCACCTTATCGGACGAACAACTTCGGCGTTATGAACAAGACTTAAGCTTGTATAAACAAGTGATTAGTCAACAACCGCAAGACAAAAATAAGATATACAGTTTGCATAAACCATTTACCGACTGTATAGCCAAAGGTAAAGCCCACAAGAAATATGAATTTGGCAATAAAGTAGGATTATTGGTAAGTTCGGAATCATTAATCATAACAGCCATAAAAGCTTATACGGGTAATCCACATGATAGTAAAACAATAGAACCGCTACTGGAACAAGTAAAAGCCAATAACTTACCGGTGCCAAAAGAAATCATTTACGACCGGGGCGGAAGAGGGAAAAAACAGATACAAGAAACTATCATTTCCACTCCCGACAACCGACCATTAAAACGAGATAGTGCTTATACGAAAAAGAAAAAACGCCGAAAGTTCAAGCGCAGAGCCGCCATAGAACCTGTAATCGGACATCTGAAATCGAGGTTCAGAATGGGACAAAACTATCTTCTTGGCGATAAATCACCGCAAATCAATGCATTTTTAGCTGCAGCAGGTTGGAATCTAAAGAAAATGATGAAAATGCTCAAAGAGGATTTTCTTTTACCCTTTAATTTTTTTCAAAATCTACTCCTAAATCTTTCCTTTTGGTTTTCTCTAAAGAAAAATTATCCTATTTTTAAGGATTGACTAACTATTTTTTTCTTTTAATATTATGAATATCTAATTTTTGAGGCTTACTCCTGAAAGTGCCTCAAAAAGGGATACTATCTGAGAAACTCACGTATACAGC
>JALWKK010000014.1 GCA_027081505.1 Flavobacteriaceae bacterium | reverse complement strand
TGTCTGTACCACTTTGCTAAGTTTATTAAATTTTAATACAATTGCGTTTTCTTCTTTTGGAATGCCGGAAATTAGTGTCAAAATTTCTTCAGAATTAGGTTTGCCGATATAATTAGCAAAACAAAATTTTAATGGGATTATTGTATTTATAAGAAGTAGGTTAATGAATTTTTTGGTTAAACTCTTTCTTCTTTTTGAAGAAGTTATCATAAAATTATAATGGGTATCCCAATAAACCGAAGCGGTAGCAGATAAAATTTTATAATAATCATCGACTGTTTTGGCTTCAATTAAATGAGAAAAAAGCGAGTGTCGATTTGAAAATAAATTAGCAAGTTGAGAAATACGGATTGTAGGAAAATTAGAAGGTCTAAGTTTAAAGAATTTGGGTTTTATTACCGACTCATTACTTAATTGGTATTTAGTTTTCAGGTAGCGGTATTGTCTTTTCGTTTCCATATAATACGCATCGTCTTTGTCTTTGTCTAAAAGTCCTGCTTGCCCTAACAAAAGAGCTTCTAATGATTCGCCATTTAAGGAGCATTTTTTAATAACTGAAAACGGAACGGATCGAGCCATACTAAAGAAAGCCTCACCATTAACTTTTAGACCAAAATTTTTAGCCAACATGACAAAAAGTAAAGCCTCCCAATCGTTGTTATTACTTGAAAGCATGTTGTTAAAAACAAGTGTTTTTTGTTCCAATCGCTCAAGATATAATCTTTCAAACCAATTTTTAAGTAAAAACTTGTTTGTTAAGGCAAACTCGTTTTCGCAGTTTATCCATTGTTGTTTTTTAGAAACCAATTGGCGGTATTTGGTTACAAGTGATTTATGCACTTTATTTTTTAAAACCAGCGTTGGTAAAACCGAATTGTCTTTTCTAAATACGTCTAAATCGTGTTCCCAAACTACATGGAGTATTACATTGTTATATGCATCGTCGGCTTCGTGATGGTGTGCGTACCAGTCTGAAGATTTAACGTGTATTTCTACATTTCCTGCCCAATGTTGGTTGTTTATAATTATCCGGGCGTTAAAAAAATCCGGTCCGGAATTTGAATTTTTCAAACCCGGATTCAGCACTTCTAAAATTTCGTTAGATTCGGTTAATAATTCCCCTTGAAATTTTTGAAAACTCCACAAATAATGAAGAAAATCTTCTTTCATCTTATTATCTGTTTGTTATACGGCAGTTTTAGTTACTAAAGTAGATAAATTAATCGGGGATACCAAACGTTAATCTTACTTGCGTTTTTTTAAAGGCTTCGGAAATCGTTCTTCATTAGTGAGTTTACCTCCTTTATAATATCGCCATAGTCCGTGTTTGCGCCCGTTTTTATAAGCCCCTTCAATAATTAAATTACCATCTGCATCATAATATTTTGCATCACCATGCAAAGTATCGTCTTTATAAAGAAAATGTTTTAGCAACACACCTTGTGGAGAATAGTATTTTTCAAATCCGTGTTTTTTTCCGTTACGGTATTGGGTTTCTTGTGTAACAACTTGGTTAGGGTAATAGGTTATTTTTAAGCCTTCAAGAAGACCGTTTGTATAATTTTCTTCAGATAATAGCGTTTTTCCGTCTTTATGAAAATAAACCCACTTTCCTATTCGCCTTTTACCAACCATCTGTCCTTGGCTAATGGGTATTCCTTTTTTAGTGAAAAAAGTTACTTGGGCAAGAGAGTCGTTTTCAGAAAATTTTTTTATGGCAATGGGTTGTTCTTTACACGTTTTGCAATAAAATTTAAACTCACCTATTTCTTTTCCGTGGTTAAAAGTACCTTCGTAGCGTAATTGAGTGGAGTTAGGATAATATTTTTGCCACAAACCATGTCTTTTCCCATTTTCGTCAAAGCGGTTAATTTTTTCTTGTGCAAAGATAGTTGCACAAGAAAAAATAAGTATTGTTAAAAGATTTTTGACAAAAATCATTTTTACAATTTTTTTACATAGGTTTCAAAAATTAGACCAAAATTGAAAGGTTATTTGCGTCTTTTTTGTTGTTTTTTTTGTTCTTCCGCTTTCTCCATCATTTCGGCCATTTTTCGTTGAAAACGATTTTGTTTTCTTGGTTTTTTCTTATTTTCCTGAATTTTGGCATGAATTTTATCCTCGTCGATAATAAAATATTTTATAACAAGCATAATACCAATGGTAAGTACGTTTGCAACAAAATAATACAATGAAAGACCACTGGCATAATTGTTAAAAAACACCAACATTAGTAGCGGTGAGAGATACATCATAAATTTCATATTAGGCATACCGGGTTGCTGATTTTGTTGCATGGTTTGCCCTGTGGTCATCATCATATAAATAAAGATGGCTATAGATGCTAAAATAGGAAACAAACTTACATGGTCGCCGTACAACGGAATGTGAAACGGTAACTTTGCAATTTCGTCAAAACTTGATAAATCATCTGCCCATAAAAAGCTTTTTTGTCGTAAATCGAATGCACTTGGGAAAAATGTAAACAATGCGTAAAACACCGGAATTTGTAACAGTGCCGGTAAACACCCCTTGAGCGGACTGGCGCCTGCGATATTTTGCAACTTCATGGTTTCTTGTTGCAGTTTTATTTTATTGTTTTTGTATTTTTCTCTTAATTCGTCCAATTCCGGTTTTAAAACTTTCATTTTTGCTTGTGCAACATACTGCTTGTATTGTACCGGAGAAAGTAATAATTTTATAATAATTGTTAAAAAGATTATAGCAATTCCCGCAGGTAAAAATCCGGATAGGAATGAAAACAACGGAATAATAAAATGTTTGTTAATTAAACCAAAAATGCCCCATCCCAAGGGCAGGGCTTCGTCTAGGTTACGGTTGTATTTTTTTAATATTCTGTAATCGGTAGGACCGTAATACATATTCATTGTATAGTTTATGCCTCCTACTTTTGGCTCAAGCAATAATTTGGCTTCGTATAATTTTGTATAAACAGTATCTGTTTCTTCATTTATTACAAGATTTTTTGAACTTAGTTTGGCTTCTTTAAATGGAGTATCGGTTAACAGCATCGAGCTAAAAAAGTGTTGTCTAAAGTTTATCCAATCTACATCGGTTACACTTTCTTCATCATCGCCTGTTGGTGATAATTTATCTACTTTTCCGTCTTCGTGTTCGTAGGTTAAACGCGTATATCTATTTTCATAGGTAATACTTTTAGAGTGTCTAAAGCCTTTAAGTTTCCAATCCATATAAATTGGTTGGGTTGTATTTATAATATTTTCTAAGCCTTGTGTTTTTAAGCTGAAGCCTAACATATAATCGTTGGGAAGCAACTCGTAGCGGTATTCAATATAAGCATTATCTGATGCTTTTAGTTTCATAGAGAGTACCGTATTGGCTCCGTTTTTAGAAATTGAAGGCGAAAAAAACAAGTCTTTGGAATGTAGTGTTCTGTTTTCGGAAGTAAATTCTATATCGAGATACGAATTCCCGTCTTTTATAAGATAAACGGGCTCGCCTGTATAAATGGTATGCTGTTTTAGTTTCGCCTCTACAATGTATCCTCCTTTGTTACTAACCTTTAGTTGAAGGACTTGATTTTCGATTGTAGTAATTTCTTCTTTAGCAGAAGGTAATGTTGCCGAATAGGCAAATGATCCTAATTTATTTTTTAGCTTTTCAATAGCTAACGAATCGGCCGGATTTGTGATTGCCAACTCTTCTGAAATCTCTTCAATAGGTAAATTTTGAGATGTTTCTTCTTTATCCTTTTTATTTTCTGTTTGTTCTGTTTTTTGTTTTTCAGCTTTTTGAGCTTCTAACTCTTCGGGAGTAGGTTGGTTTTGCCAAAGCATAAACAACAATATTGCTCCAATTAAAACAAATCCGATAATGGTATTGAGGTCTAGTTTTTTTTCTTCCATATGATGATACCCTTTTTTGGGTGATTTATTCTTTTACAAATAGCTTTCCGTATTTTGGGAAAGTGTCAAAATGTCTTGTTAATTATTTTTCCGGGTTTTTCTTTGTTTTTGCAAATATGAGGCTTTTATAAATTCTACAAATAACGGATGCGGTTTTGCTACCGTACTTTTATATTCGGGATGGTATTGTACTCCTACAAACCACGGATGATCTTGTACCTCTACTATTTCAACAAGTTTAGTTTCGGGATTAATTCCTGAAGCTATTAGTCCGTTTTCTTCTAATTTGTTACGGTATTTGTTATTATATTCGTAACGGTGACGATGCCTTTCGGAAATATTTTTAGTACTATAAGCATTAAATGCAGTACTGTTTTCTTTTAATTGGCATTGCCAAGCACCCAGGCGCATAGTTCCCCCTTTGTTTATTATATTTTTTTGGTCTTCCATTAAATCAATTACAGGATACGAAGTTTTTGGGTTCATTTCGGTAGAGTTGGCATCTTTTAGGTGCAAAACATTTCTGGCATATTCGATAACTGCCATTTGCATACCAAGGCAAATTCCTAAAAAAGGAATTTTATTTTCTCTGGCATAGCGTACTGCTTCAATTTTTCCTTCGATACCTCTTTCTCCAAAACCGGGTGCTACCAATATTCCATCTAATTTTTTTAATTTTTCTTCGACACTGTTTTCGTTTATATGCTCTGAATGTATAGGGACTACTTTTACCTTTACTTCGTTTTGGGCTCCGGCATGAATAAAGGCTTCTAAAATAGATTTATAAGAATCTTGCAGTTCTACATATTTACCTATTAAGCCTATGGTTACTTTACCTTTTGGATTTTTGTGTCGGTTTAAAAATTCGTTCCAAGTTGTAAGATTTGGTTTTTTATAGTGGGTTAAATTTAATTTTTTTAATGTAATTATGTCTAATCCTTCTTCAAGCATCAAGTTAGGTACATCGTAAATGGTTGATGCGTCTATAGACTGAATTACGGCTTCTTGTTGAACGTTACAGAATAGTGCTAATTTTTTTCGTAAGTCTTGAGACAAATCATATTCGGTTCTACAAACCAAGATGTCGGCTTTAATACCGCTTTCCATTAATGTTTTTACCGAGTGTTGCGTGGGCTTTGTTTTTAGTTCGCCGGCTGCTTTAAGGTATGGGATTAAGGTAAGGTGAATCACCAAGGCATTGTCATCGCCCAACTCCCACTTTAACTGCCGAACAGCTTCTATATAAGGAAGCGATTCGATATCGCCAACGGTTCCGCCAATTTCGGTAATTACCATATCGTAATCGCCACTTTTTCCAAGAATTTGTACTCTTTCTTTAATCTCATTTGTAATATGCGGGACTACTTGAACCGTTTTTCCCAGAAACTCACCTCTTCGCTCTTTTTCTATAACACTTTGGTAAATGCGTCCGGTTGTTACGTTGTTTGCCTGTGAGGTAGGGACGTTTAAAAACCGTTCGTAATGCCCTAAGTCCAAATCGGTTTCGGCTCCGTCTTCGGTTACATAACATTCTCCGTGTTCGTAAGGATTAAGGGTTCCCGGATCTACGTTGATATAAGGATCTAATTTTTGAATGGTAACCTTATAACCTCTGGCTTGCAAAAGTTTAGCCAGCGATGCGGCTATAATTCCTTTTCCTAAGGACGAAGAGACGCCTCCCGTAACAAAGATGTATTTTGTGTGTTTCATTGCAATAACTCTACGGGATGCAAATGTAGTTATTAATTGTTAATTATTAATTGTTAAATATTAATTGATATGTAATAAAGTTTTTGACTTGTATATTTTGGCTTGGTATTTTATTTTTTAACCAATTTTTGAAGCAAGTTTTCTGATCCGTTTATTTTAATTTCGTGCATTTCTTTCATCATTAACTCTAATTTGCCTTGCGGAAACCCTTTTTGGGAGAACCAAGTGTAATAATATTCAGGAATGTCTAACAGACGGTAGTTAAATGGCATTTTATAGTTTGCCTGCTCTATTGATGATTGGCATTGTGTTGAGGTGTGCTATCGCCATTTTTCATACGCTTTGAGTTGTCGGGCAACATAGGCTTCCCATTGTTTTTCTTTTTCGCGATTTTTAGAGTGGTTGGTTTCGGCGTCAAATTTATCTTGCATGGCACGACGACTAATTTCGGTCTTGTTGTAAAGTGCGTTCATTTCATTTTTAATATTTTTGGAAAACGAATACTCTTGGATGCTTTTTTTTAAAATTCGAGCATGTAATTCTGAAATATCAAAATGAACTTGTTCGTGTTGTAATATGTAGGGTGTAACTTCTTTAGGATTGTACCAAGATTCTAAAGGATAAAAATTACTACTAACCGAAGTTTCATACTGCAAATTTCCTTCTGAAAATGTAAAGGAATAAGAAAATGTAATTCCCGAACTTGTACTTGCAACAAAATCGTTTTGAGGTTTTTGTTCGGCTTTAAAATCTGCCCAAGTGAGTTTTCGGTTTTCTTGCCAAGTAATTTTTTCGTATGCAGGAAAATGATACAAAAACAAATAAATAAACACTGTAGCTAATAACCTCATAACCTAAAGTATAAAAAACTTAATTTATTTTTATTGAATTACCTCTACACTTAAATCCGGATTGTATTTTATGATATAACATGCTTCGTTTTGGTATCCGGTAAACATCTTTTTGGTGTATTTAAACTTGTTCTCGATATATTGAGTTGGGTATTTGTAAGCATCGTAAATGGTATTGGCAACCGAGAGCCGTAACAACACGTCATACATTACATCAAAACCTCGTACGGCATACCGGTTTGGTAGTACACCGTATTTATTTTTATAACTTGCAATAAATGAGTTTACATCTTTATGATCGTAGGGTTTTTGGACCGATGGAAAAGTAAAATTTAGATTTCCGAGATGCACATTAGAAATGTCATGATAATCGTATGCCTTGTTTTTTGCAAGTGTAAATAAACGTATTTTTTTTGTTTTGGGTATTCCGTTTAACAACCCGATTACGTTACTTAATATTACAGGATTTGTTGTTTCTAAAATCACCCAATTTGGTTTTGTCTCATCTATTATATTCTCAATATCGGTAGCGTACAAAAATTCTCCTTTTTTACTTGTTCTCAGGTCAACGACTTTAGAATCCGGAAGAATCTCTAAAAGTTTTTGTTTTTGAGCACCTCTTTTACTGTCTGCTATGATAATTATATTTTTTTCTTCACTATTATTTTTTAAAAATTGAAGCATTTTGTTTTCCAATAATTCTTGTGAAGGAATGGTTTGAAAAAAATTGGCATATAGTTTTGTTTTTCGATTACTTAAGGGTGAAAAAACCGGAATATTTTTTTCTTTTAAAAGGTATGCGGCTTTTGAAACATTTTTTTGCAAAAGCGGTCCTATAACCACGTCTGTATTTTCAAAATTATTTTCGGAAATTATTTTACCTACCGTTTTTTCGCTGGCTTTTGTGTCGTACACCGTAACATTTGAAGAAATACCAAGTTCTTTTGCAAAATCGAGTGCCATTAATACTCCCGAATAAAAATCTATCGCCACACGCAATCGCTTACTGCGTTTTATGAGTTGCTTATTTGCCTCGATTGAATCGGTTAATTTTTCGAGCTGAAAAGGGAGCATTACCACTATATTTTTTGTAGAAAAATTGGATATTTTGTTTTCAATATTAACGCTTTCTGTTATAGTATCATCATTTATTTCTTCGTTATTGCGTTTTGGAATCTTTAAAATCATCCCTTCTTTTAATCCGTTTTTTGCATAGGGATTAAGTGCTATTATTTCTTCTTTTGTCAATCCCAGTTTTACTTTTAGTCTAAAAAATCCTTCTTTGGGTTGAACTTCGTAAAATTCAAAATTATCATTTTCGATTGTGGCAGAATCTGTAACCGAATTTTCGGGTACAACAAGCTTCATCCCGATTTTAAGTCCGTTTTTAATTTGCGGGTTTTGTGTTTCCAGTTCGGCAATCGAGATTCCGTATTTACGAGCAATGCCGTATTTGGTTTCTTTGGCAATAACGGTATGATAATTTTTTGATGAAGTTGACGTGGTTAAAGCACCTTCGGTTGTTGTTTGTGAAGTTGTTTTAGCAATGCCTACCGGAATGCGTAATTTTTCACCTTTTTTAAGCGATTTGCTATACAAATGCTTGTTGTACCTTTTGATATCGTCTATGCTTACATTGTATTTTTGGGCAATGCTAAACAATGTTTCTCGACGACGAACTTTGTGTTTTTTAAATTTTACTTTTTCGGAAGAGTTAATAATATCTTTTGTTGGTATTACTAAGATTGTGGTAACTCCTATTCCGTTTTTAGCATCAGGGTTTAAGGCATAAATTTCTTCGACCGAGATATGGTATTTTTTTGCAATACTAAAGACGGTTTCGCCTTTTTTAACGGTATGGCTTATGTATTGTTGTGCTTGAAGTGATAATGCTAGCAGACCAAAAATAAATAATATTATTATTTTTTTCATTTAAATAATTGTTTTCAAAAAGGTATGTGCAAGGTTTGTGCCTAACTGTTTTTGATTTTTCAAATATAGTGATTTTAGTTTCTATTTATATTAAATTTCGGGTGGCTACCTGTTGTTTGTCATCGAGTTTTATTCCCATTCAATGGTTGCCGGAGGTTTTGAACTAACATCGTACACTACTCTATTAACGCCTTTAACTTTATTTATTATATTGTTTGATATTTCTTGTAAAAATTTATAAGGTAAATTTACCCAGTCTGCCGTCATTCCGTCGGTAGATTGTACGGCTCTTAAGGCAACTACTTTTTCGTAGGTTCGTTCGTCTCCCATTACACCAACACTATTTACCGGCAACAATATTGCTCCTGCTTGCCAAATGTCATTATATAAATTCCATTTTTTAAGTCCGTTTATAAAAATGGCATCTACTTCTTGCAGAATACGCACTTTATCTTGAGTAACATCGCCGAGAATTCTAATGGCTAATCCGGGACCGGGAAAAGGATGCCTGCCAAGCAATTCGGCATCAATACCCAATTGTCTTCCTACCCTTCGTACTTCGTCTTTAAACAACATACGAAGCGGTTCGACGATTTTTAGTTTCATAAAATCGGGTAAACCTCCAACGTTATGATGCGATTTTATGGTAACCGAGGGACCGTTTACCGAAACACTTTCAATTACATCCGGGTAAATAGTTCCTTGCGCCAACCAATGTACGTTTTGTATTTTATGTGCTTCATCATCAAATACTTCGATAAAAGTATTGCCAATGGCTTTTCGTTTTTTTTCGGGGTCACTTAAGTTTTTTAATGCTGCAAGAAAGCGTTCAGAGGCATCAACTCCTTTTACATTCAATCCCATATCTTTGTATTGATGCAGTACGTTTTCAAATTCGTTTTTACGCAGCAATCCGTTATTTACAAAAATGCAATATAGGTTTTTACCAATGGCTTTATGAAGCAATACGGCAGCCACGGTAGAATCTACACCGCCGCTTAAACCCAATACTACTTTATCGTTTCCTAATTTGTTTTTTAAATCCTGTACTGTGGTATCTACAAAAGCAGCAGGTGTCCAAGTTTGTTTTACTTTTGCTATGTTTACTAAAAAATCGAACAGTAATTCTTTTCCGTGTGTTGTGTGGTACACTTCGGGATGAAACTGTATGGCGTAAGTTGGCTCGTTATTAAACTTGTAGGCTGCATTTACAACATCTTCAGTACTGGCGATAAGGGTAGCATTTTCAGGGAGTTGTTTAATGGTATCACCGTGACTCATCCATACTTGACTACCTTGTGGTATGCCTTTAAACAGTCCCGTTTTATCATAGATTTTTGTAAGGTGTGCTCTTCCGTATTCACGAGTATTAGAAGCTTCTACGTTACCACCAAAGTTATGAGCCAGGTATTGTGCACCATAACAAATTGCTAAAAGGGGTTTGTGTCCTTTTATTTTTGAAAGGTCCGGATGCGGAGCATCTTCTGCTCGCACCGAAAACGGACTTCCGGATAAAATAACTGCTTTATAAGAAGATAAATCTTCCGGGACAAGATGATAGGGATAAATTTCGCAATAGATATTTAACTCTCTAACTCGTCTTGCAATAAGTTGCGTGTATTGCGACCCGAAATCTAAAATAAGTACGTTGTTTTGCATAGGCAAAAATAGTATTTTAGACGGAGTTCGAAATAATTTCTTTAGAAAATAATTATTATAATCAAAAGTTTATTCTTCAAAATAATCCTGTAATTCTTCGTCAAAATACTGAAGCGCATTTCGTACAGGTAGCGGAATTCCTCCTCCGTGAGCGCAAAGCGATCCTTCTTGGAGCGTTGTTAACAAATCGTCAAACAGGGTTTTGTTAATTTTATAATTTTGGGTTAATGCTTTGTTTGTAAGTTCGTGTGCGCGTTTGGTTCCTAAACGGCAAGGAAAACATTTTCCGCAACTTTCGTATTGTGCAAAATCGAAAAGATGCTCGATAAATTTCATTATGGGAAAATCTTGAGGAATACTTACCACCGATGCGTGTCCCAGTAAAAATCCGTTTTGCGAAAAAGATTCAAAATCGAGTGTTAAATCGTTTATTTTTGAAACCGGAATCAAGCCTCCTAACGGACCTCCTATTTGAATTGCTTTTATAGGCTCTTTAAATCCTCCTCCTAATTCATTAATAACAACTCGCAACGGGGTTCCCATTTCTACTTCATAGATTCCCGGATTATTAAAAAAACTGTCGAGTGACACCAATTTTGTTCCTGAAGATTTGTCGGTACCTATGTTTTTCCAAGATTGTCCACCGTTACTAATTATATAATGCAACGCAGCCAGCGTTTCGACGTTATTTACAATTGTGGGTTTGTTAAACAATCCTTTTTGTGCAGGAAAAGGCGGACGAACACGTACTTCGGGACGTTGTCCTTCTATTGAGTTAATAAGTGCTGTTTCTTCACCGCAGATATACGAACCTTGGGCTCGTATAATTTTAAAATTAAAGCAAAAATTGCTTCCGTTTATGTTGTCTCCTATAAGATTACTCTTTTTTAAATCTGCTATTGCGTCTTCAATAATTTGAGCTGCTTCGGGATATTCGGCACGTATGTATAAAATTCCGTATGAGGCGCCTGTAACATAACCGGCTATTAACATTCCGAACAAAACCGAGTGGGGTTGTTTTTCTAACAAATATCTGTCGGAATAAGCTCCGGGATCTCCTTCGTCTGCATTGCAGATAATAAATTTTACATCACTTTGTGCTTTTCGGCAAAAGTCGAGTTTCGTTCCCATAGGAAAACCGGCTCCACCTCGTCCTCTGAGATTGGAAATTTTAATCTCTTCCAACACGTCTGTCGGTTCTTTTTTTAAGACATCTAAAAAAGGTTGGTAATATTTTTCAACAGATGTAAAAGCCTGAGTAAGTATTTGTTTACCAGAAGCTTTTACGTGGTAATTATCTTGATTGGCTTGTTTGTTATCATTAATGATTTTATCTAACTCATTTATGGCTTGCCCCGAATAGTTTTTGTTGTTATAATGAAAAGCACTGTTTTCATGACAACGCCCCAAGCAGGTCATATGACCAATTTCTTCGGCTTTAAACTTGGTTTTTAATGTTTCTGTAACTTGACTTTGCGTACCGGCACAATCGCAGGCAGTTCCGTTGCAAACGTATACTTTTTTTCCTTTGTTTTCGGGTTTTAGAAAATCGTAAAAACCGGCTGTTCCAAATGTGTTTGCTGCTCCAATCAAAAAATCGTTGGCTAATCTTTCCAAATCTTCAGTCGAAGGAGTTCCTTCTTGCCGGGCTGCTTTTCCTAATTTTTCAAAAAGGTTTTCTTGAAGTCCTTTTCTTCCTAATAATTCGCTTAAATTGTTTGACATAGCAACAGCGGGTTATTAAATTAAATATTCTGTATTAATTATTTCCTAAAATAATAGGCAATCCGTTTTTACCGGAACCAATAACAACTACTTTTGAATTATTAGACTCAGCAAGTTTCATGGTGGCTTCAATTCCTTTATCTTGTAATATTTTATCTGTTAAGGATGCGCTTAAAATGCGGTTTGCATCGGCTTTACCTTGCGCTTCAATACGAATTTTTTCGGCTTCTTTTTGAGCTTTGACAAGTCTAAATTCGTATTCTAACGATTCTTGTTCTTGCTTCAACTTTCTTTCTATCGCTTCTTTAATTGTAACCGGAAGCGTAACATCTCTTACTAATACTTCATTGAGTTGTATAAATTGATCGTCTAAAATTGCTTTGGTTTCCTCAAAAATTTCTTCTTGTATAACATCTCTCTTACTGGAGTATAATTGCTCGGGTGTATAACGTCCCACCACACTACGAGTAGCACTTCGGATTGCCGGCTTTATAACTCGAGATAAATAATCTTCTCCTTTTTGTTGATGTAGTTTACCTAAATCGTTAATAACAGGTTGATACCAAGCCGTGGCATCCAGACTTATCTCTAATCCGTTTGAAGAAAGTACTCGCATAGTTTCAAATAATTCTTGTTGTCTTACTTCGTAAACAAAAACTTTGTTCCAAGGTGCTACTATATGAAATCCTTCACCTAAGGGTGGCCGATCTGTTACCACTCCTTCGCCAAAGGTTTTATATAACACTCCGGCGTGACCGGACGGAATAGTAACGGCAGATTTTGCTACTATAATAATTAAAACAACTAGAATAATGATAATAGGTAGTCCTATTTTTGGGTATTTACTGTTTGTAGTCATTGGTTTGTAGTTTATTATCTGCAAAATGCAGACAGGTTTATGGTTTAGTTTAAATTAGTCCGTTATATTTTCTAATGAACCACTCGGTTGCAAGGATTATTGCTATTATTGCTAATAAGAATTTCCAACCTATCAAAGGTACTATTTTTTCTTCAGACTTTTCAATTGATTTAAATCGTTGGTCGGTTAGCAATTGACTCATTAATTCTTCAAATTGATTTTCATAATAAATTTTTCCTTTCGTATAAGACGCTAATTGCTTGAGTTTTGTTACATCAGGATACAAAAATTGTTGTTCGACATTATAGTCTAAAATAGTAAACGTTCCGCTTCTACTTACAGCTTCATTTTTAACACCTACCTTAAAGCTATATTCACCGGCATCAAGAGTGCTTAAATCTACTTGAAAAAAATTATTTTTCAATAATAACGGAAAGGTTTTCTTCTCATTAGTATCTTTATTAACTACAGTAATAATAAGCGACGCTTTATTATTAAACACATAATTTTTATCGAAATATTGAGCCGAAAGAAGTATGGGTTGGTTACTGTAATAAAACGTTTTATTAGTAACCTCTAGCCTACTCTTCTGCTTATTTGAAGCTAAATATTGTACTATTTTTCCTATAAAATCATCAAATGATTGAAAACTTTCTTCTTGTAAGTAGGATTGTGCTCTCCATTTCCAAATTCCTTCCCCATCAAGAATAGCTTGTCTCACACCGTTAAGTTCGGTGGTGGCAAACAATGCACTGTTTGATTTATAACCATCGATAACTTGTTCTAAAATAATTTCGTGCGGAACTAAAATTTCGAGTTCTCCAAAACCGGTTTCAAGAGGCGGAAAATTAGAAAACCCAATATCTTCTACAGCAAAAGCGCTAAAATTGGGCGTTAATAAAGGAGTTACTTCTTCGGTTTGTGTGGTAACTTCTTTAAGAAATGCTGTTTGATTTTGGTTTAAAAAATGCCATTGTGTATGCTTTCCTGAAATGATAAAATAATTTTTCTTTAACTTCTTAATGGCATTAAATACATTTAAAAATTTGCCTGTAGGTTGGTACAAAATAACCAATTGGTAGTCGTTTAAAATTGAAGCGGCTTCAGTAGATTTTTTAATAAACACAGTTCGTTGCTTATTGGTTTCTATGGCTTTTTTAAGGGTTCCTAAATCGGGATGCAAAATATCGCTAACAATGAGTACTTTGGTGGTTTGGTCTATTATTTCGACGGCAAATCTTCGGTAGTTGTTTGTTTTATTTTTTTCGGTTTCTATAGGAACTAATTGTGCCGAGTATTTTTGAAGCCCTACCTTAGTTGCCGGAATAGTTGCAGATATTGTTTTTACATTATTTTTTTTTGAAAAGTCAACATTTTCCGAATATACTGTTTTAGCACCCTGCTTTATTATAAAACGCGAATTTACCGTGTTTTTTCCTGCGTAAACCAATATGGCTTCGATAGGGAATTTATTTTTTAAAAAAGAATACCTGTTTGTATTTAGTTGCTCTATCCTTAAATCTGAATATTTTGTAGTATCTCCTATCACAACCGGAAAAACAGGGTTCTTAAGTGTTTTGGCTGTGTACGTATAATCGTTTCCAAGTGTTTGGTTACCATCGGATAAGATAATAATCGGAGATGAAGATTGTGTGCTTATCTCTGAAGAAGTTCGTAATGCTTTGGTAATACGCGTGTTTTTTTCTGAAAATGAAAGAGAATCCAATTCATTAAAATCGTCTCCAAACTGAAAAAAAGAAATATCAAATTTTTCTTGAAAATCCTTGCTGTTTGTCAAAAACGAAACAAAATCTTTTACTTTTTGTTCTTGATTTAAGGCTTTAACCGAACCGGAGTTATCTACCAATACCGTTAGTATCGGTTTTTCTGTGGTGTAGGTTTTATTTATAAATTTTGGATTTATTAACAGCAATAAAATAGAAAAAAGTGTAATAAATCTTAAAATCCCTAAAAGCCATCGCAATTGTTTAGACAACTTAGTTTTATAACCATACATAAAAACTACAACTCCAAAAGAGACAACCGCTGCGAGAATAGTTATTAAAATAGTTGGTAAGGTCATTAATTAAATTGTTATATAAAATAAGGAGGCGAAAGTTACAATTTTAAAATTGAATAGATGAAATTTGGCTAGTGCATATTTATAGGGTAGATTCAACAAGTAGATTAAAAAATCAAAACAAAGTTTTATTTTTTAAGAACTTCAGAGAGGTTCATTTTTTTTCCATCTTTAAAGGCTACCACAAAAGCCGAAGCATACCCTTTTTCTTTAGCATATTTTTTTAATAATTGTATTTTATTATAATCTGAAGTATTGCCGTAATAATACTTATACATTTTTTTTTCTTTAACACGTATGACATTTTTTAATCCTTTAAAATTATATGCTTTGGTTTCTAATTTCTTTTTACCGGCTGCCAATTGTACTTTAAAAGTAATACCTGGATATACATCTTCTTGAGTTTTTAAAATGGCTTCGTCCAGTTCATCTTTATTAATTACCGGATTTTGGCTATCGGGAGTAGTAAGTACCAAACTATTTTTGTAGGCAATGATAGCTTTTGCTATTTCACGAGCCATTTCGTTTTGTCCTTTTTTAGAATTAAGGTAAGCTCCTTCTTTTTTGTTGGTTAAAAAGCCGGTTTCGATAAGCACACTAGGCATATACGTATTGTGTAGCACCCAAAATCCTGCTTGCTTAACACTCCTGTTGTGTCTCTTTAAGGTATTGGTAAAATTATTCTGGATTAAAGTTGCCAATAAAATACTTTGGTCAAGGTATTCTTCTTGCATTAATGTTAACCCGATTAATGATTCGGGTTTAGAGGGGTCAAATCCGGCGTATTCTTCTTTATAATTATCTTCAAGAAAAATAACTTCATTTTCTTTTTTTGCAACTTCAAAATTTGCTTTCGATTTGTGTAGTCCTAAGACAAAAGTCTCTGTACCGTACGCATTACTATGATGTGCATTGCAATGTACAGAAACAAATAAATCGGCATCGGCTTTATTGGCAATATTTGCCCGTTCTCTTAATTTTAAAAACACGTCTGTTTTTCGGGTATAAATCACTTTTACGGTTGGGTCTTTTTCAAGAATAGCACCTACTTTTAGAACTATTTTTAGGGCAATGTTCTTTTCGATATATTTACTTTGGGTATTTCCGGTGTTTCCGGTGTCATGTCCACCATGCCCTGCATCTAATACAACCACAAATTTTTCCGAACCATTACTTTGCGCAAATAGTATAGAAAAGAATAAATGAGAAAAAAACAATAAGGAAGAAAGTAGTATAAATTTTAAATTCATTGTTTAATTAGTAAAGGTTTTTAACCATTTTGTTAAAAAAATGTTTTTTAAAAGTATAGCCAAAAAAATATGTTTATTTTTGAGCCGAATCTCAGCATTGCAAAATTGCGTTCAAAAACTAAGCCAAATCTACAAAATAATAGTATCGTAACTGTACAAACATACAAGCATTTTTTAAGCCTAGCCGTAATCTGGCTTTTTTTGGGAAATCTTTTTTCCTTTTCTCAAGATATTCCGAAAAAAGATAAAGTCATTCTTTCATCTAAAGAAAAAAAAGATTCGGTTAGTATCAACGTTAATGATGTTATTACTGAAACAAACGAAAAAGAGCAAAACCTTACTGAGAACGACACCGTTAAACCTAAAAAAGAATTTCTGGACTTTCCCGTAGAATATTATGGAGAGGATTATGTCTTTATGGACAAAATACACAACAAGATATACCTTTATAATAAAGCTTATATAATTTATGGCGATACTCGAATTGATGCCGGATTAATTATTTTAGACAACAACAATAACGAGGTATATGCAAAGGGTATAGACAGTAACGGTGTTTACACTCAAAAACCTGTTTTTGTACAAGCCGGGAATACCGTAAAACCCGATTCGATTCGATTTAATTTTAAGACTGAAAAAGCATTAATTTACAATTCGCTTACCGAACAAAACGGGATTACCGTCATTGCCGAAGTTTCAAAAAAAGAAAACGACTCTACCGTTTTTGTGAGAAATGTAAAATTTACCACTTCAACTAATGTAGAAGACCCCGAATACTATTTTTATACTCGCAAAGCTAAATTTGTACCAAAAAAGAAAATAGTAACCGGTTTAACCAATATGTATATCGCCGATGTACCTTTACCCGTAGGGCTTCCGTTTGCCTATTTTCCGCTAACTGAGGATAGAGCTTCCGGATTTATAATTCCAACTTTTGGAGATAATAATAACAACAGAGGTTATTTCTTTCAAAACGGCGGTTATTATTTTGCAATTAATGACTATATAGATTTAGCCGTTCTGGGAGACTATTATACAAACGGAAGCTATGGTTTAAGAGCCGAGTCTTTTTACGCGTTGCGTTATAAATTTAACGGAAGATTGAGTGTTAGGTATGAAAATTTAATCACCGGCGAAAGAGGCTTTCCTAACTTTAGCCAAAGTGCCGTTTATAACATAAGATGGAGTCATAATCAAGATACAAAAGCAAGTCCATCCTCACGTTTTTCGGCATCGGTAAATTTAGGAAGCAGTAGATATTTTCAGCAATCTATTAATCAAACCAATAATGCCAGTGCATTGGTTAATACGTTAAGCTCTTCAGTGTCCTATTCAAAAACTTTTGAAGGCGAACCACAAGTAAACGTGGCGGTAACAGCGACACACAACCAAAATACAAATACACAACAAATAGATTTGTCGCTACCAAATGTTACAGCCAATGTATCTCGTATTTTTCCGTTTGCACCTAAAATTGGATCAAAAAAAGGTCTTATTGAAAATATAAATTTTCAATATGAAGTGGTTTTTCAAAACAGAATGCAAACCACAGATTCGCTTTTTTTCAAAAAAGAAATGTTTGATAACGCACAAATGGGCGCAAGACATACCATACCCATAAGTACCAATTTTAAAATATTAAAATATCTTAGTGCAACTATGGGAACCAATTTTCAAGAAACTTGGGTTTTTAAAACATTTAAGCAATCGTATGATGCAAACGCAAGTAATGGATTGGGTGCGATAGTACGAGATACCATCAAAGGATTTGACAGTTACAGAACCTATAATTTTTCAACCAGTATAGGAACAACCCTTTATGGAATGTTTCAATTTGGAGCCGATAAAAAAATACAAGCTATCAGACACGTCGTAAGACCCTCAATAAGCTATACTATTAATCCGGCGTTTGATCAATATTACGACACATATACCGTACCTCAAACAGCCGACCCTACAATTAATGAAGAAATAAAAGAATATTCTCGCTTTGAAGGTAGCTTATACGGTGCTCCGGGTAAGAACTTTTCGAGTACTGTAGGTTTTACAATCAGTAATATTATAGAAGCTAAGGTTAGAAATCCGGATACTACAGCAACCGAATCCAAAAAAATAAATATTCTCAACAATTTAAACTTCTCGACGAGTTACAATATTGCCGCAGACTCTTTAAATTGGAGTTCGCTAAGGTTTACCGGAAGCATTCCTATAGTAACCAAATTAGACCTTAATTTTATCGGAAGTCTAGACCCTTATGCCTTAAATAATGCGAATCAACGAATAAATACATTTAATATTAATAACGGAGGAAGTTTGTTTAGGCTTACCGACTTTAACATAAGTTTTAATTATAGTTTTTCAAGTACCGAATTTACAGGCAACAATACAGCTCAAGACGATGAAACATTTAGAAATGGTGGAAGGAAGGATGATTTATTTGGTACCGGAACCAATATTAATGACGGGAGATTGTTTGGTGACAAAAAATCAAGCAAAGAACAAAAAGAAGTATCTAACTGGTATAATTATACCATGCCTTGGAATTTTAGATTGGCTTACACGATGACATATAGCAATGCACAACGCCAAAACGAAATAACCTCTCAATCTCTTATGTTTAGCTCTAACATAGAACTCGCTCCCAGATGGAGTGTCGGTATATCCTCCGGATATGACTTTAAACAAAAAGGAATTACCCTAACTCAACTTAGATTTCAACGAGATTTAGAATCGTGGCGAATGAGCTTTAATTGGACACCCATTGGTGCAAGAAATACTGCATGGTATTTTTTTATAGGAATTAAATCTTCTGTACTTAGCGATATTAAATGGGATAAAAGACGTGAGCCGGACAGAAGATTATAATTATTACACTCCATTTTTTTTAAAAAACTTTAAAACTATTTTTATAGAAAAAAAATTCGTGGGTGAACTTATTTACCAATCTTAGTTGTGAATAATTAAATAACTTGTATATTTGCACCCGATTTAAATCAACCTCTGGCGAAAACCGTGAATGTTGTTTTAAACATAACATAAAAACAAAACCATTAGTATGGAATCGTTAATTAAATATGTACAAGACGAATTTGTAACCAAAAAAGATTTTCCAAAATTCGGAGCCGGGGACACCATTACCGTATATTACGAAATTAGAGAAGGAGAAAAGACACGTACTCAGTTTTTTAGAGGTGTGGTAATCCAGGTAAAAGGTACAGGAAGCACACAAACATTTACCATTAGAAAAATGTCCGGAACAATTGGAGTAGAACGTATTTTCCCGCTAAACATGCCAGCCCTGCAAAAAATAGAAGTAAACAAATACGGAAAAGTACGTAGAAAACGTATTTATTACTTTAGAGGTCTTACCGGTAAAAAAGCAAGAATCAAAGAAAAAAGAATGTCATAATAATCGGCAAATACGTAACAAAAGCGAATCCTACGAAGGGTTCGCTTTTTTTATTAACAAATGTTAATAAGTCCGGTTTATAAATTGTTAATTATTAATATGTTATATTTCTTGTATTTTTAAAATCTTGCCGTATATTTGAAGTACAAAACGAGGTAACAGTAACAATCGTTTTATTAAAGTAACGTTCTTTAAACATCTTTTTTTAATCGAATCGGAGATAAATCTAATTTTATATTTTCGGATTTTTAGTAAGATTATCTCTGGAAGCTTATCTACGTCATTGCCTGTCGTAAGACGGTAATTTCAAAGATACGTTTTTTCAAGATTGTTCGCAAAAAAGAAAAGACGAAATCTACCACTCTTCTTATTAACGCAAGTTAAAGTTGATGTAGAACAGCTAAACCTAAAGTGTTCTCTTTCCGAAAAGGAAAAGAAACATACCTGTTAAATACTCTTCAGAGTAGGCTTTTTTTAAAGGGTCGAATGATCGACCGTTTAATTTACCAAACAGGTAAGATGGTTTTAGTTAGCTTGTATGCAAACCACTTAGTGTGTATGCATATTTCGATTAAAAAGTGAGTTTCTGATTTTGGTGAGGAGATTGACTTTAACAGTAAATAAATCCCAAAATCTAGAAAACTCGAGTGAAACAAAACACGATTGCAAAGGTTTAATAAATTTGCTTCACATCGTAAAGGTGAATCGGTAAAGTTTGTTTCACAGAAAGCCATGTCACAGTTGCAACACTAAGTGATATGGCTTTCGTTTTTTTATAACCTTTCTTTTTCAAAAAAAATTAAATTATTAAACAAAATTAATTCCGGTATTTTCAGATTAAATCTATTTTCAATAAAATAAAAAATATGTACGTTTGTAATTTCAAACTTAATAACACATATGGGAAGAGCATTTGAATTTCGCAAAGCAAGGAAAATGAAACGTTGGGCGGCAATGTCTAAAGCATTTACAAGAATTGGAAAAGATATTGTGATGGCTGTGAAAGAAGGAGGTCCAGATCCATCTACCAACTCAAGATTACGTGCAGTAATTCAAAATGCAAAATCGGTTAATATGCCTAAAGACAACATCGAGCGGGCAATTAAGCGTGCTACCGAAAAAGGACAAGGTGATTTTAAAGAAGTGCTTTTTGAAGGTTATGCTCCTCATGGCATTGCCATTTTAGTTGAAACAGCGACAGACAACAACACTAGAACAGTAGCAAATATTAGATCTTATTTTAACAAGTGTAACGGAAATTTAGGAACCTCGGGTTCTGTAGTTTTTATGTTTGATCACGTGTGCAATTTTAGAATAAAACCACAAGAGGAATTAGACTTGGAAGAATTAGAATTAGAACTAATAGATTTTGGTGTAGAAGAAATATTTGAAGATGAAGACGGCATACTAATTTATGCGCCATTTGAAAGTTTTGGAGCCATTCAAAAGTACCTTGAAGATCATAATCTAGAAATCCTTTCTTCAGGATTTGAACGAATTCCGCAAGTCACTAAAAAACTTTCTCCCGAACAAGTTGAAGATGTAGAAAAATTATTGGAAAAAATTGAAGAAGATGATGATGTACAAAATGTCTACCACACGATGGAGGAAAATACAGAGAGTTAATTTTATTTTTTCACCTTTCCTTCTGCATTTTCGTGCAACTGTTTTTAATATCATTAACAGCTTCATCGGTTACATAAATGGGCTTTTCTGTGGTAACGGTTTTGGTTTTATAATTAAAAATAACCGGAATAAAAGGTACACCTGCCTGCTTGGCAATATAATAAAATCCCGTTTTCCAAACCGGAACATTTTTGCGAGTTCCCTCTGGTGCCATTGCCAATCTAAAAGTTTCTTTTTGCTAAAAATTTGAGCAATCGCGGCTACTTTTTTTTGCCCAGAAGTTCTGTCTAAAGGTGTTCCACCTACCCATCTAAAATACCATCCAAACGGAGGTTTAAAAAAAATTCTTTTTTTTCCTACATAATTTATTTCGATACCGGAAACTTTTCTAACAAATAATCCTATAATAAAATCAAACCAACTTGTATGTGGCGCAACAATAACAACTGCTTTTTTTATTTTTGGAATAAAGTTTCCTTTAATTTTCCAGTCTAAAACGTTTAAAAACAAAAATTTTGAAAGCGCAATTACGAGTTACATGGCAAGGTACATTTCAGCTAATTTTTTTCTTGTAATTATTTTTTTCCAATCTTCACCAAGGGCATTTTCCCATAAAGGTTCTAAACTTAAAGCAACATCAATCATGGTGTTTAATTGTTCTTGTGTGAGGTTTCTACAAATACCTTTAGGAATGGTAATTTGGTGTTTTTTCACCATTTCTTTAAAGAGTTTGACACCTTCCGGATAATATGCTTCCAAATGGTCAAAAACAATACAGTTTCCTATACCATGTTTAGTTCCTAACACGTAGGATAAACCATAACTCATGGCGTGTGCAATTCCAACCTGAGAATACGCTATACTCATTCCTCCATGCCAGGAAGCCATCATTAATTTTGCTCTTGCTTCTTGGTCGGAAAGCGTATCTTTTAAAAAAATTTCTTTACACAAATCATAGGCTTTTTCGCCATAACTTTGGCTAAAAGCATTTAAAAAAGTTCCGTTAAGTGATTCTACACAGTGAATAAAGCAGTCCATACCTGTATAAAACCATTGGTTTTTGGGTACGCCAATTGTTAACTCGGGATCTAAAATAACTTGATCGAAGGGTGTAAAATCACTATTAATTCCAAGTTTGCGAGTAGGACCCGACAAAACTGTTGTGCGAGACACCTCGGCACCTGTGCCCGATATAGTGGGTATTCCTACATGATAAACTGCTTTGTTTTTTACCAAATCCCATCCTTGATAGTCGGCTGCACTTCCTTTGTTTGTAAGCATTATAGAAACTGCTTTTGCCAAATCCAACACGCTACCACCACCTATACCGATAATACCGGAAGGTTTGTATGTAAACTCGGATTTAATTTCTTTAACGATATAATCTACTTGAGAAGTTTTGGGTTCTTCAAGTGTAGAAACGAAGATTAGTTTATCGTTAAATCTAAGGTTAATTCTATCTAATAAAGTTGTGTTATTTTCGAACACATCGTCAATGAGATAAATAAAAGGAGCTTTATCTTTTCTGATAGGTGCCAAAATGGAAGGTAATTGATTAAAAGATCCTTCTCCAAAAATAACTTTCGGCACCATTGGAAAGTTTCTGTACTGATTGTTAACTAAAGTATTATTTTTTTCTTTTAATACTTTATTGGCTCGTTTTAAATCTTCGGGTGTATCTATTTCGATACCTTGTGTATTTGATATTGCCATTTTAATGTTTTTTCCATATTCTAAAAAACGAATACATTCTATTTTTTCGGCAGCCTCCAACGTTTTCATAGGTAATCTGTAAAAATCAAGTAAGGCTTGTTTTCTAAAAGCATAGATTCCCTTGTGTTTATAATATTGAACTGCAACATTTTTATCTCTCGGGTAAGGAACAGGTGATCTGGAAAAGTACAAAGCAAAATTATCTTTATCTACAATTACTTTTACAACATTCGGGTCGCTTATTTCTTTCCAATCATAAATTTCGGTCATCAGCGAAGCCAAATCTATTTTTTTAGCATCTTCTTCTTTAAAAACCGAAAGCACTTTTTCAAGTCCTTCCTTACTGGTAAAGGGTTCGTCTCCCTGAACATTAACCACAATATCCACATCCATATGTTCAACAGCTTCGGCGATTCGGTCGGTACCACAATCGTGTTCTTTTTTACTCATAATGGCATGTCCGCCATAAGCTTCAATTTCTTGAAAAATTATGTTACTATCGGTAACTACATATACCTCACTAAAAAGTTTTGTTGCTTTAGTGGCTTCATATGTTCTTACAATAACCGGCTTGCCGCCTAGGTCTTGCATTAATTTACCCGGAAATCTGGATGCACCGTAACGTGCAGGAATCATTGCTATTATCTTCATTTATATGATTAGCTATTATGCTTTAGATACTAAAATGTATAAAAGGTTGCTTAATACAGGCATCAAAAGTAAGAAGATTAAGTGGTTGATTGTCTTTTTTTCTGAAGCTTTTTGTAGAACTTAAAAATAAAATAGAAAATCAATAATACTAAAACAACTGCAACAAAAGGAAATACAATAGAGAGAATAGATAGTACCACGGATGTTCCGGTTTCTACTGTAGTTAAAACAGGATTGGCAAGACCACCTGTAGTTGCAGTAGATGTTAATCGAGCTGCTGTAGTATTACCTTGTACAAAAGTAGCAGTGCCACCTCCGGCAATTATTGCCAAAGCCCAAGTAAAAACTGGACTCATATCGGTAACTGTTGCAGCCATAACCGCTGTTCCGGCAGCAGCGGCCAGAGGAACTGCTATGGTATCTAATATAGTATCGACCCAAGGAATATAGTATCCAAAAATTTCTACTACTGTTGCTACACTCAAAGTAATAATTGCAGCAAAACTGCCTGCCCATTGCCAACTGTCATTTAAAGGAATAACATTATAATGTCCGGCAACACTTAAAACCAACAACGGAAGGAATACTCTAAAGCCAACAGCAGCCGCTAATCCAATTCCTATTGAGATACTTAAAATTAATTCGGGATAATCCATTTTTTATATTTTTGAATTACTAAAATACCAAAAAATTAGTATTATACCGAATACGAATTCAATATAGTTCAATTTCGAGTTCTCTCATTTAACCATTTTCATTCTGTAACGGCATTAACCATTCTAAAATATAAAATAGTTTTGGACTATTTTATATTAAGAATAGGTATTATTATAAATCTTGGTTAATTTTGCCGATATGAATGTTGCTGTAGTTATCCTAAACTGGAACGGAAAACAACTATTGAAAAAATTTTTACCCTCGGTATTAAAATTTTCTAATGGAGCCAACATTTATGTTGCAGATAATAACTCAACCGACGACTCTATACCTTTTTTACAAACAACTTTTCCGTCTGTTAAAATAATCAAAAATAAAATAAACGGAGGTTATGCAAAAGGATACAACGATGCTTTAAAAAATTTAAACGAAGCTATTTTTGTTTTATTAAACAACGATGTCGAAGTAACTGAAAATTGGCTTTGTCCGGTTGTTGAAGCTCTAAAAAAACAACCGAATCTTGCCGCCGCACAACCTAAAATAATTGATTATAAAAATAAAAGGTATTTCGAATATGCCGGTGCAGCAGGTGGTTATATAGACAAATTAGGATATCCTTTTTGCAGAGGTAGAATTTTTAACACACTTGAAGAAGATACCGGACAATATAACACAAATGCTTCTATATTTTGGGCTTCGGGTGCCTGTTTTTTTATTAAAAAAGAAGCCTTTTGGGAGGTAAACGGATTTGACGAAGATCTCTTTGCTCATCAAGAAGAAATAGACCTTTGCTGGCGTTTACAACTTGCAGGAAAAAAAATTACCTATATAAGTACTGCAAAAGTGTACCATCAAGGCGGTGCAACACTTAAAAACATAAATCCCGACAAAACGTTTTATAATTTTAGAAATACCCTTCTTGTTTTATTAAAAAACACCAAAGAAAATAGTGTTTGGTTTTTTATTTTCATCCGATTGGTATTAGACGGAATTGCTGGCGTACAATTTATAGCAAAATTAAAACCCAACCATTGTCTCGCCATTATAAAAGCACATATTAGTTTTTATAAAAACATACCTAAATATCTTAAAAAACGAAAATTAACCAAAACTACTATAAAGTATTATTATTTACCTTCAATTGTCTGGAGTTATTACATAAAAAGAAAACGTACTTTTAAAGAATTATAACTTGTTTTGTGAAAGTTATGTTATAACATTTTTTTTAGACCGAGAGTTTTAATAATTTTGAAAAAAATAAACAATAACCATATTATGAAGAAAATTGCCATTTTACTCGCTATTGTAGGTCTTTTGGGTTCATGTGTTTCAAAAAAACAATACGCCGAACTGGAAGCCAAACAGAAGAAAACTCAAGATTTGCTAAATACAGCAACAGTGAAACTTAACGCGTGCGAAACCGACAGAGCGGCATTACAAGCAAAATTAAGTGCCTTACGTGAACGTTTAGATGACCTGAAAAAAACCAACAAAGCACTTATTGAAAGCTCAAAAGATTTGACTATTTTAACCAAGATGGGTGCTCAAAATCTTGAAAAATCTTTAGAAAGTTTACGCGAAAAAGATCTTAAAATATCACGCCTTCAAGACGCTTTAACTAAAAAGGACAGTGTTATGGTTGCGTTGGTTACCAGTTTGAAAAAAGAAGTAGGCATCAACGATCCCGATATTGAAATAAATGTTGAAAAAGGAGTTGTCTTTATTTCAATTGCAGATAAACTTTTGTTTAAGAGCGGAAGTTACCATATCTCAAACCGAGCAAACGAAATTCTACAAAAAGTGGCAACCGTTGTTAAAGGCAAACCCGATTTTGAATGTATGGTAGAAAGTCATACCGACACTGTCCCTTACAAAAAAGGAGTCTTACTCGACAATTGGGATTTAAGCGTAAAAAGAGCAACATCTGTGGTTAGAAAACTACAAGAGTTAGGAGTAAATCCTGCAAAATTAATTGCAGCCGGTCGTGGCGAATACGTTCCTCTGGTCGATAATTCAACTGCCGAAAACAGAGCTAAAAATCGTAGAACTCGAGTTATCATATTACCCAAAATTGATGAGTTTTATGAGATGATTGAAAAAGAAATGAAATCTCTTGTAGAAGAAGGAAATTAAAACCTTAATAAAAATTACATCTATTAAAAGCCACTTATTTTTTGAGTGGCTTTTTTTTTTCAATTATAAAATCGAAGGTTTTCTTTTAAAAAAAAGGATTTTGACAATTTTACAGCTTAAATGCGTATCTTTATTTAATTTTCGGATTTTATCGAACAATATTTATTCTTTACTTTGTTTTATCCTGTGGATTCTAAGTCAAAAAAAATGTACCCGTAATATAACGTAACGTTTTACTATCTTTGCC
>JALWKK010000013.1:374-1636 GCA_027081505.1 Flavobacteriaceae bacterium | reverse complement strand
TGAGTACTTCGTGTAATTTTAATAAAAACACGCCTCAAGCAAAAGTTGTTGTTATTAAAGAATCTGATATTATAAAAAAACGAATTCCGGTTACCGGAATGACGTGTGTTGGGTGCGAGGTAACACTTGAAGAGACTGTTTCAAAAATCAACGGTGTTGTAAGTGTTAAAGCTTCACATTCTGAAAATGAGGTTGTTGTTGAGTTTGATTCAACTAAAACCAACACAAAATCCATTTCACTTAAAATAGAGAACTCCGGTTATAAACCCTTTAAATAATTAAGTCATGAGTATTTTATTAAATTTTGGCGAAACCGTTGTCGATTACGATTATAAAGTAATCAATGAACGAGAAGCTAGAGCCAGCGCAGGAATTATGTTTTTATTGGGTTTGTTAAGTCTTTTTTCGGTTCATTTATACCGCACTATATTTTGGGCAGAACTGTTTTCCATCACATTTATTTTAGAGTTTTTTGTACGCGTTTTAATTAACCCGAAATATGCGCCTTATATGCTTATTGGAGGTTTAATAGTTAGCAATCAGCAACCGGATTGGGTTGAAGCAAAACCCAAACAATTTGCTTGGTTTTTAGGTTTAATGTTAGGAGTAATTATGACGTATTATATTATTTTTGATATTATTTCCCCCATTCGATTAGCAATTTGCTGGCTGTGTTTGTTTTTAATGTTTGTAGAATCCGTTTTCGGAATTTGTTTAGGCTGTATGCTATACAAACAAATGCATTGGAAAACCTATAAATGTCCGGGAGGTGTTTGCGAAACAGTTTCAAAACCAACGTATGATAAAAGAAAATATTTTCTCATTCTTGCATTTTTAGGACTATTTTTTTTAACGTATTTCTCTTTAAAATCGTATAAATTTAGCGAAAAACCCAAAATCGTAATCGTTAAAGGATAATTAACAAACCATTGTTTGTTATTACCAGTTTGTTTTCCTGTTTATTTTGGTATCTTTACTGCTTAAAATTTAATGTTTAACGCAAGACTTTTTTCTATCTAAGAAGAAGGCATTATATATAAAAATATGGGCTGTACAACTTGTACAACAACTTCAAACGGAACGCCAAAAGGATGTAAAAATAACGGAACCTGTGGCGCAGATGGTTGTAATAAATTAACGGTATTTGATTGGCTTTCAGACATATCTCTTCCCAATTCGGCTACTCCGTTTAATGTGGTTGAGGTTCGTTATAAAAACGGAAGAAAACAATTTTATAGAAATTCCGATAATCTTTCATTATG
>JALWKK010000013.1:0-364 GCA_027081505.1 Flavobacteriaceae bacterium | reverse complement strand
AAAAGCCACCCAAAAAGATATTGATATTTGGCAAAAAGTGCGTAATAAGGAACCCGAAGTGCAAAAACAATCTCGGGAAATTGCCATGCGATTGGGGTTAAAAATGAAGATTTCGGATGTCGAATACCAAGGCGATGGCTCTAAAGTAACTTTTTATTATACCGCCGAAGAACGGGTTGATTTTAGACAACTCATTAAAGATTTAGCTCGCGCTTTTAGTACCCGAATTGAAATGAAACAAGTTGGGTTTCGGCAAGAAGCAGCCAGATTGGGCGGAATTGGATCTTGCGGGAGAGAACTCTGTTGTTCTACTTGGTTAACCGATTTTAGATCGGTAAATACTGCTGCTGCCAGATACCAACAA
>JALWKK010000012.1 GCA_027081505.1 Flavobacteriaceae bacterium | reverse complement strand
GTATTAAGAAAACGATTAACATTTTTCTTACACATCATCATAATCCACTACTAATTTTGAAGTTGTAGGTTGTGCTTGGCAGGAGAGTATATATCCCTCTTCTATCTCCTCATCGGTGAGGATTTGGTTTTTTTTCATCACAGCCTTGCCTTCGTTAATTTTAGCAATACACGTACTGCAAACACCACCACGACACGAATAAGGAGCATCTATGTCCTTTTCGAGAGCGGCATCTAAAACCGTCTTGGTTTGGGGCATTGTAAAAGTATGGGTCTCATCATCAACCGTAAGTGTAATTTCGGTTAAACCGTTAGATAATTCTATTGTGTTTTCTTCTTCAGAAGCAGTAAAAAGTTCAAAATTAATTTTGTTTTTCTCCTCACCATTGGATTGTAATGTTTCGGATACCGTTTTTATCATTTCTTCGGGACCACACAGGTAGTACTTTTCAAAATTCCATTCGTTATAGTTATTTTTTATAAAGAAATTTACCGTTCCGGTATCAATTCTTCCAAAGATAGCATTTTCTACATCTTCCCTACTAAAGATAAACTCTATAAAAAACCGGTTGGGATAATTTTCTTTTAGTTTTAATAAGTCTTTATAAAACATCGTTTCGGACACGTTTCTATTTCCGTAAACCAGCAAAAACTTGCTTTCGGGTTCTTCCAGTAAGGCACACTGTACTATCGAGAGTACGGGTGTAATTCCGCTACCGGCAACAAAAGCGGCATAATTAGCAGCTTTATTACCGTTTGGAGTAAATGTGAATTTACCTTCGGGAGGCATTACTTCTAAAACATCGCCTTCTTTTAGTTTGCGATTGGCATAAACCGAAAACCTTCCGTTGGCAATTTCTTTAATAGCTATTTTTAAAATTCCGCTTGACGGTGAAGAACAAATAGAATAAGCACGTCTTAGTTCTTTTCCGTTCAGGATGTGTTTTACGGTGATGTATTGTCCTGCTTTAAATGTAAAAACAGTTGTTAATGCTTCGGGAACAGCAAAAGTAATAACTACAGATTTTCGGGTTTCTTTTTTTATTTTAGAAACCGGTAGCGGATAAAATTGACTCATAAAGAAAAATTTTTGACAAAAGTACAATTATACATCATAATCTGTTATTTTTTTACAACTGAGATAAAGGGAAAGTCTTTTATTATGTCTAATACGTTTTAAAATTTTATAAATTCCATATTCTATTATTTTGTGTACATTTACTTCACAATAATCTTGTTACAACCGTGTAATATCCTCAAAAAATAAGATACTCTCAATAAGAAAATATACTGTAACATTTTTAGAAAAAAGACATCTTTAAAAATACAAAAACTAACTGAATGAAACGCTTGCCAATAGTATTTAAAATAATTGTTTTTATATTCATTTTTTTGTTCTATCAGCCAATTTACAGTCAGTACAGTATATCAGGTTATTTAAAAACAGATGAGACTTATAAGACAATTTATTTGGCAGTGTTGCGTTTTGATGAAGAGAACGCTCAGTATGAAAATCAAATAATCACAAGTGTAAAGACAGATAGTACAGGATACTTTGAAATTAAAGGAAGGTTGTTGTCAAAACATGATAAATTTTATAGGATTTTTGCCAATATTTCTGAAACATCCTTTGATTTT
>JALWKK010000011.1:198-1718 GCA_027081505.1 Flavobacteriaceae bacterium | reverse complement strand
ACAATTGATTCAACTGGTGTATCGTAATTTCCTCACCATTTACCTTGGCAACCACCTGAGTATTACTTGAAGAACTGGAAGAATCCCCTCCACACCCAGACAGCAAAAAAACCGAAGACAAAACAACGCTACTGCAAATGACTTTTAACATAACTCAAAACCTCTCTAGGGACGATCAAATAAACGCCCAAAAAACACTCATCAAAACCACTTCAAACATTTTCCACAATTAAAAACAGTACCAAAACAGCTCCAAACAGCACTTTCTCGGCGCAAAAAAAAAGCGTAACAAAAATATTATTACGCTTTTCCAGCTACAAACATCTCATAAAATTCAAATGCCGTAGTTTTTCAAAGAATTTAGCCTGCTTTACGACGACGCGCCATAAAACCAACCAATCCCAATCCACCAAGTATCATCGCAAGTGTACTTGCTTCAGGAACAGGTGAAACCGATGTAGTAAACGCATACCCACCAATCGGACCATTCAGGATACCTGTAACATAGGTTGCATAACTACCAGCAGACAAAAGCACGTCTTCAATACGTAGCTTACCATCGAACCCAGGTACCGCTTCGGCAACAAATACAATTCCATTAGTATCGTATAATGAAAAACCTATACTATTTGGAATTCCGAAATCACCCAATGAATCCAACACTTGATTCACAACCAGATCTTCAGCTAAAGTAAAATTAAACAAATCACCAAACGTTCCTGGTGCTCCAATACCAACAACCTGAGTATCAACCGTATTATCAATTAAATTTAAATCGTATACAGCAGCACTCGCAAAATTCGATGCCACCAGCAAGGATACTGCCAGCACCATCTTTTTAAACATAGTCATAAAAACTCCCTATTTTTTTAAAATTGCAATTAAAAAATTTTAAATACGACCTTAATCATTTTTACAATTAAAGTGTATTCTCAACTCATTATACAGTAAGTATTTTTATTAAAAAGAAAAAAATAAACAAAATACACAATAATTCACCGATATACACCAAAAATACGTATAAAGACTTAAGGAGTAAAAAAAAACCAGGAATTTCAAGCTACTTAATTTATTTACTAACAAATCAAGTTAAATAAAGACCTGAAAAACCTGGTTTTAAAATCTGGCTCCCGATGCTGGACTCGAACCAGCGACATACGGATTAACAGTCCGGTGTTCTACCAACTGAACTAATCGGGAATTTTATCTCAAACATGTCGTTTGATGTGGCGTATTATAGGCATAATTTTTTATGCCGCAAGTTTTTTTTAAACTTTTTTCAATACAAAACAAAATTTCATAAAAGTTGAGCGATGTTATTTATTTACACCTAAAAACTACGCATCTTACAGCATTCTTATATAAAATAGACACCCTAAAATTTTATCACTCAATCAAAAGTATAAATTTAATTTAATCAAAAAATAAGGTACCTTTCTCATGAAAAAAGTTGTCATTCCCGTTGCTGGCTTAGGCACTCGTTTTTTACCTGCAACCAAAGCCATCCCAAAAGAGATGAT
>JALWKK010000011.1:0-188 GCA_027081505.1 Flavobacteriaceae bacterium | reverse complement strand
GATGATTACCTTAGTCGATCAACCCCTCATTCAATATGTGGTACAAGAGGCCGTTAACGCTGGGTTTACCGATATTATCTTGGTAACTCATTCATCCAAACAGGCCATTGAAAATCATTTTGACCATCATTTTGAGCTAGAAACCACCTTAGCTCTTAAAAAGAAAACGGCACTGATTGAGAAATTAC
>JALWKK010000010.1 GCA_027081505.1 Flavobacteriaceae bacterium | reverse complement strand
TTACCGAATGTGGAAATAGAGATGTAACAGTAGATTATACCGTTTATAATATAAATGCAACCGGAGTGTTGCCTGCCGGGACACCCATTGCATTTTATGCAAACACAACTCTGGTGGGGCAATCGCACACCCAAAACAACATACCCATTAATGGCTCTGAATCAGGTAGTATTGTAATTACAATGCCCGAAACACTTCCGGAAACTTTTGACTTTAAAGCGGTGGTAGATGATACCGGAAGTGGAGTTGGAATTGTAAATGAAATTGATGAAGATAACAACGAATCTGAAATTGTAGAAATCACTTTATTTGTTGTTCCCGAAATTCCCGGTTTAGATAATCTTGAAGAATGTGATGTAGTAGGCACCGAAACATTTAACTTAAATGATGCCACAACACAAATTGATCCGGTAAATACCATTACATTTCATCTATCACTAACAGATGCAGTAACAAACTCAAATCCAATTTCAGATACCGAAAACTACATTAATGTCGCCAACCCTCAAACCATTTATGTACGAGTTGACAACGGAAATTGTTTTGTTAACGACAGCTTCACTATTGAAGTTATTGATTGTTCACTGCCCGATGCAGTGATAACCATTGATAATGAGTTATATGCCTGTAGATTAAGAAATATCACAATCGACTATACAATTAGCAACATAGGTACAGCGCCATTACCGGCACAAACTCCTATCGCTTTTTACATAGATAGCCAACTTGTTGCTCAATCGCAAACCCAAAACCAAATTCCTATTGACGGAAACGAACTCGGGACTATTCAACTATTTTTAGACGAAAGTTTTCCCGAAACCTTTACGCTTCAAGTTGTAGTTGACGATGATGGATTAGGAAATGGAATTGTTGAAGAGTTAAATGAATTTAATAACGAAACTCAAACAACAGTTTCTTTTGGCAGTATCGACCCAATAGCCGATTTACGCGATTTACTGCTTTGTAATGAAGGCTTTAATAGTGCAATTTTTGATTTAACCGAACAAAATTCTTTAATCTCAACCAATCCTAATGATGTGATTACCTACTTTACTACTTCGGAAGATGCAATAGACTATGCAAACCCAATCGAACTTCCGGCACAATATGTAAATACATCAAATCCACAACTTATTTATGTAAGGTTAGATACTGAAGTATGTTTTACAACAACATCATTTTTTATTGGAGTTGAAAATTGCGAACCTTGGATACCGGAAGGTTTTTCTCCTAATGGTGATGGTATTAATGATGAGTTTGAAATTTCAAATATTCTAAATATCTTTTTTGATTTTAGTTTAAAAATTTACTCTCGTGATGGCAATCTAATTTATCAAGGCGGCAATGATGAAGGTTTTTGGTCCGGTGTTCCCAATACGGGTATTTTAGCACAAGATAAAGTGGTGCCAACAGGCTTGTATTACTATGTGTTACAACTTAATGATCCTGCTTATCCAAAACCTTTCTTAGGAAGTGTGTATGTTAATTATTAACCCGTATTATTTCTATAAAAATTCCGTGAATTTTTCGGGTAAATAATTTACAGTTGATTTAAGGAGGTGGGTAGCGATTAATATTTGGCTCTACAAGATTATTAGTCGTTAAATATTGCTTTAACAATGGTGCTTATTCCTTTGTAAAAAAGCCACATAGCCGCAATTCCGGCAATGCCACCTAAAATTATAAAAATATAAAAACTAAAATTGGTTTTATTTAAAAATGCTAAAGTAATAAGATACGGAGCCAAAATAAGCAAGGGCAATGTAATTGCCATTAGTTTGATTCCTTTTGTTAAAACTTCCTTATTGGTGTGCTTTTGTTCCATTTTTATAGGCGTTTACGGCTTTTCTAACCGATTGGTATTTATTTAATAATAATTGTGCTTCTGTTTCAGAGATTTTTAATTCTTGCATTAACATTAAGGTGCCTCTGTTTACCAATTTGTTGTTGCTTAATTGCATATCTACCATTTTATTTCCCTTAACTCTTCCCAGCTTAATCATTGTAGTAGTAGAAATCATATTTAGTACTAATTTTTGGGCTGTTCCTGCTTTCATTCGGGAACTTCCGGTTACAAATTCGGGACCTACCACCACTTCAATAGGATACTTAGCTGTAACTGCCAACGGACTTCCTTGGTTACACGTAATGCATCCGGTTGGAATTTTATTCTCGTTACATTTTTTTAATGCGCCGACTACATAAGGGGTTGTTCCGGAAGCTGCAATGCCAATTACAAAATCGTTTTTGTTAACGTTTAATTTTTCTAAATCTTTCCAGCCTTGTAATTTAGAGTCTTCTGCAAATTCTACCGCTTTTCTAATGGCTTTATCGCCTCCAGCAATAAGACCGATAACCCAATCGTGTGGCACACCAAATGTTGGCGGACATTCGCTGGCATCTACTATTCCAAGTCTGCCGCTTGTTCCTGCTCCTATGTAAAACAAACGACCTCCTTTTTGAAGTTGCCTAATAGCTACTTTAGTAAGTGCTTTGATTTGAGGAATGGATTTTTCCACAGCAAAAGCTACAGTTTTGTCTTCTTTATTAATGTTTGTTAAAAGCTCATTAACCGACATTTTTTCTAAATGATTGTAATGGCTTTCAGACTCAGTTGTTTTAAAAAAACTCATACACCAAAAATACGCTTTTTCATCAAAACATAAACAAAAAAGACCTCACAGGTTATACATAATTAAATGTAATAACCTGTGAGGTCTTTTTAAAGTACTTAAAAAATTAATTTTTTTTCAGAAATTCTTCCTTGCTTTTTATAGAAGGTGCTGTAATATTATTCTTGTTTAAGAATTTTAAAAATTTGCTTCCTTCTTTGTCCATAATTGCATTAAACCTTTCTTTAGCTTTGTTAAATTCTTCGTTAATAAACTCAAAATTTTCTTTTTGTGTGGCTGTAACTCTATCATAGTTTCCGGCAATACTGCTGTATAGTTCACCCATACGTTCGCGAAGTTCGGGTTCGGCAGAATCTACATACATATCTCCGGTTGTAACTACCAAATCTTCTTTTAAACTTTGTAATTTGGTTCTAAACTTTTCGGCTACTTTCTTTCCTTTCGGATTGTTTTTTAGAACTTCATCTGCTTTTTTAATATTCTGATTTATTTGATGAACCATATAAGCTAAATCTTCTACCATATTATAAAGTGTCTTAGTTAAAGCTTCTTGTTCTTTTCTTTCGGCAAGTGTAGTTTGAGATTTATCATCATATTTTACTTCAAAAATGTGTTCGTAACTTTTTTTACCTTTTGTTAAAACAAGTTTATAGGTTCCTGCTGGTACTCTAGGTGAAACAAACCCTCCAAAAGATAAGGTTTTTCCTTCAGCCATTTTGGGTATTTGTGTATGAAAATTCCAAGTAACAATATTTAATCCTTTAGATTTTCCGGGAGAAAGTGATACAATTTTGTTTCCTTCCATATCTTGAATTTCCATTTTCATTTTTCCGAAGGTGTGTCTTTTCTTTAAGTAATAAACGAAACGTGCATTTTTGTTTTTACTTCTACCTACAAAAGCAGTTTCTCCACCAAAACCATTTCCGAAACCGCCTTGACTTTCAAACATAGTAAAAGGTTTGTTTTCAAAAAAATGGACATCTTTATTTAAAATTTCTTGATTTAAAGCTCGTAAGGGACTAATGTCGTCTATAATTATAGCTCCACGACCGTGAGTTCCCATAACCAGATCGTTTGTTTTCTTTTGTAAATCTATAAAATGAACGGCTACCGGCGGCATGTTATTGGTAAAATGCGACCAATTTTTCCCTCCATCGATAGTGATGTATAATCCTTGTTCGGTTCCTAAGAAGAGTAAATTTTCATTTTCATAATCTTCTTGAATGTTTCTTACAAAGTCTTTTACATCCGGTGAAATGATGTTCTTCCACGTTTTTCCATAATCGGTGGTTTTTAAGGCGTAGGGTTTTCTGTCTCCCTTTGTATGTCCGTCAAAAACAGCATAGGCAGTTCCTTTTCCGTGTACGCTGGCTTCAATATGGTACACCCAAGTTCCGGGAGGAATTCCGGTAAGATTAGCTGTTACGTTGTCCCAAGTTTTACCTCCGTCACGAGTAACTTGAACGTTACCATCATCTGTACCGACCCAAATTACTTTTTCGTCAAGTGGAGATTCGGCAATTGTAAAAATGGTAGTATAGTTTTCTGCTCCACTATTATCGCGGGATAACCCTCCGGACTCTACTTGATTTTGTTTGGTTTTATCATTGGTTGTTAAATCGGGTGAAATAATTGTCCAAGTTTCGCCCATATCTTCCGATTTATGTAGAAACTGACTTCCCATATAAAATCTGTCCGGTTGGTGAATACTTACTGCCATAGGAGCATTCCAATTAAAACGAAGTTTGGGGTCTCCTTTTCGGCGAAGTGGTTGTATGGTGCGTACTCTTTTGTTTTTTACATCAAATCGCCATACGGCATTGGCTCCTTGCATTTCAGAATAAATAATGTTTTTGGTTGGGTGCTTTAATACTCTAAAACCATCGCCATAGCCAACTTCTTTCCATTCGCCTGCGGTGATTCCTCCGGGTGATGAAGAAGGACCATACCAGCTTCCGTTATCTTGTAAACCACCATATACATTGTAGGGCTCTGCATCATCTACGCTAATGTGATAAAATTGAGAAAGCGGTAAATTTTCACAAATTTCAAAGGTGTTTCCTCCATCCCAAGATCGGTAAAATCCTCCATCGGTAGCGCAGTACATAATGTCTGAATTTTTTACATCAAAACTAATATCGTGAATGTCGCTGTGCATGTAACCTAACGATTTAAAAGTTTTTCCACCGTCTTTACTTATAGACCCTTGTAGTCCGGCTTTTACAATGACATCGGGATTTTTAGGGTCTACTACAATTCGTGAGAAATAAAAAGGTCTTACGGTAAGTCCGAAATCGTTATTTAAATGTTCCCAAGTTTTTCCGGCATTGGTAGATTTCCAAAGTCCGTTGGTTTCTTTTTTTCCGGTTTCAATAACGGCATAGAGCAGGTTTGTATTACTAGGAGCGAGTGCAAGACCAATGCGTCCTAATTTTCCGGTTGGTAAACCATTGGTTATTTTATTCCAAGTTTTTCCTGCGTCTGTAGATTTATAAATAGCACTATTTTCTCCACCTGAGTTAAAGCTCCAAGGCGTACGTCTAAACTCCCACATTGACGCATATAATACGTTTGGGTTGTTAGGATCTATGATAACATCTGTAGCACCCGTTGAAGGGTTTATGTATAATATTTTATTCCAAGTTTTTCCGCCGTCTGTTGTTTTGTAAACGCCTCGTTCTTCACTATCATTCCATAAGGCTCCTAAAACACCTACATAAATAGTATTGGAATTTTTAGGGTCTATTACAATAGATGCAATTCGTTCGGAATTTTCCAATCCCATTTTTTTCCAGTTGCTTCCGCCGTCTGTAGATATGTAGATACCATCTCCAACCGAAACCGAATTACGTGTCCATATTTCTCCGGTACCTACCCAAATAGTATTGTCGGGGTCTTTAGGGTCTAGTGTTACAACCCCGATAGATTGGATATGATCGTCAAAAATAGGATTAAATGTAGCGCCTGCATCATTAGATTTCCATACACCACCTCCTGCAGCGCCAATATAAAGTATTTTAGAATTAGTTGGGTGTGCTTCAATATCTGTTATACGTCCGCTCATACCGGCAGGACCTATGTGTCTGGCTGTAATATTTCCAAAAAGTTGTTTTCCTTTTAAAACGATTTCTTGACCTTGAGATACTACCGGAATTAGCATCACACAAAGTGCCAGTTGGATTAATTTTTTCATTTTTGTTTGATTTTTAATTTAGAAAAGGATGATTCCGTTATTTGGGAAATAAAAATCCCCGCTCTTTGCGAAACGGGGATTTTAAAAAAGTCATTTATTTTTTATCGTCTGTTGTGGTTTTGTTTTCAGGAAATTTAAAAACAGTATCATCAATTTCGGGATTTATAGTAATTTCGGTTAAGGTAATTCCGCCCATACCGTTTGAAGGCATATCTTTAATACCTTGATTTATTGAAAAAGCAAAATAAAGCCCGTCTACTTCTTCATAGTCACTAAATTTTACTTGTATTATCATTCCTTTTCCGGGACCTGACCTGAGTTCTTTTTCCATAACTATTGGAACAAAATTCTCAGTATCGAAATAATAAAATTCTACATCATCCACTTTTTGACCATCTACGGTAATGGGTTCTTTTACAAGTTTAATTTTAAAGGTTTCGGTGCCATCAATCGTTTCTTTTCCAATTAATTCGAGTGTATAGCCTTTTTCTTTATAGTTTAAAAAAGGGCTGGGAAAATCGTTTAAATCGTTTTTAAAGTTTTCAGTTGTTTCTGCATCACTTTTTTCGGCAGCCATTGTCATTTGATTGGTTCCCCATAGGGTTTCACCGTCAAAAACTTGTTGATAAAAAGTTTGTCCTTGTACAATGGCTTTTGTTAATTGTTTTCCCGATTTGGTTTTCAATTGTTCAATGGGAAGCATCATTCCGCCATAATTAATTTCGCCGACAGATTTAATGGCTTCAACTTTCTCCCAATTATCTTTTCCTCCAATATTTTCAAAATAATTATCAATGATTTCATCGGCTGTTTGTGCAGAAACCGGTATAAAAGCTACGATAGTTAATGCAAATAAAAGTGTTTTAAAGGTTTTCATTTTAAGTTTTTTAATATTTTACGTCAAAGTTAAGACGTTCAAATTTGTTTTCTGTTACAGAAAACATAAAATTTTTAGTAAAATTTAACATTTTAATAGGTATAACAATTATTAATGAGTAGTTTTAATTCTTTTTTTAAACCCTTCCGTAATATATACCTTGTGTTGATTTAAACTATCGGTATAGGTTAAATAGACTTCAATTCCCGATAGTTTAGTTACTATTTTCTTCGATTTTTCAAGACCTAAAGCCATAAATGAAGTTGCATAGGCATCGGCGACAGCGCAAGTTGAAGCAGTAACGGTAGCACTGGTAACATTACTCTGCTGGGCAGAACCGGTAAGCGGATTGATGGTATGTACGTATTTTTTTCCGGTAAGACTGTCAAATCTAAACTTTCTATAATTTCCTGAAGATGCCATCGCAATATCTTTTAAAGCTACTGTAGTGGCAATACTTCGATTGTTTAATTCTGAGTGTACCGATTCAATCCCAACCACCCAAGGTTTTCCGGTGTCGAGGTGGTTTCCTTTTGTTAAAATTTCACCACCCAATTCAATCAAATAATTAGCGATTCCTTTTTTGCTGAGATATTTGCCAATACAATCTATTCCGTAGCCTTTGGCAATGGCGTTAAAGTCTATGTAAATCTGCGGATGTTCTTTTTTAACTGTTCCTTTTTCTGAAAGTGTAACTTTATTAAAACCTACAAATTGCATTAACGAATCTAATGTTTTTTTATTCAATTTTTCCAATGGTTTTACGTCACCAAATCCATACGCATTACGAAGCACGCCTATGGTTGGGTCAAAATATCCGTTTGTTATTTGGTGAATTTCTTTTGAAAGCCGGAAAATAGCTGTAAAAATACTATCTACTACAATGGTTGAATCACCTCTGTTTATTTTTGAAATAGTACTGTTTCGTAAATACGTACTTACCGATTTATTTACTTTGGTTACAGTAGAATCTATTCCTTTTTGAATCTCTTTGTCTGATGTTGCATAAAATTGAATGGTGTAGGTGGTTCCAAAAGCATTTCCTTGAAGTGTTTTTTTTTCAACAGGAAGATTTTTGTTACAAGCGAAAAGTAAAAAAGAGACTATTAATAGTGTTATTTTGTTCATAGGATATTAAGATAGATTATAATACATCTTTTAGTCCGTCATAGATGTAAGAATACGGTTGGTCTTTTAAAATAGCATTTTGAATATCTTCACCATGTCCTAACCAAAC
>JALWKK010000009.1 GCA_027081505.1 Flavobacteriaceae bacterium | reverse complement strand
GGAAGCAGTAAATTTTTCCATTGTATGTACTTGCCTTGGCCAAAATCATCTACCTCGTAAAGGCTTCCGGTCATGTTAAGTCCGGTGTATTTATGCCAAACAAAACCAAACAACCACGCAAAAACAATGGCACTAAAAAACGAAGGAACACTCATACCAAGTGTGCTTATAAGTTGAATGAGTCTATCAATCCAACTGTCTTTTTTTACTGCCGAAATAATTCCGAGCAAAACACCGAGAAGCATCGCGATACTTATTGCCGAAACAGCTAGAATAAAGGTGTTGGGCAATGTTTCTGAAATTACTTGAGTTACGGGTTTTCCATTTTTTTGAAACGATTCTCTTAAATACGGAAGTTTTACAACTACGCTTGTATTTTTTATGGTAAAAATCGGTGTTGCCGTATATTTATCGGAAGACAAAAAAGAATAATCGGAAGGGTTATTGCTATGAAAAGAAACCGGCGACAAATCGTTTAAATAATAGAGGTACTGTTGCCACACTGGCTTATCGAAACCGTATTTGTGTTTTACGATTGCTACTTGCTCGGCGTTTTCGTTTTGTCCTAGCATCATTTTTGCCGGATCGCCGGGTAAGATGGTAAACAGAAAGAAAATTACCGTTACCACTCCCCATAAGGTAAGCAAAGCATATCCTGTTTTTTTTAGAACATAGCGTACCAAAACTTAATTTACTTTTTTTAAAGGCAATTTTAAGGCATCGTACCAATGGTATTTATGAATTACCGTGCCTTTATTTAATTCTAAAATTCCGGGATTGCTTCGTATAATGGTTTTTAAAGCGGTTTCGTCACAGAAATAAAATTTAAAATTAAGTTTAAATTCTGTTGCCAAAGCATCTGCTTCGGGTGTAGTTGTTGCCGAAAGACCAATCACTCTATACCCTTTTTGCTTGGCTTCGTCGGTTATTTTTTTAATGTTTAAAAACCCTTCTTTTTCGGCGTTGTCCAAATTATATGCTACTACCAGAATAACGTGGTCTTCATTCAAAATTTCTTCGGTTATATCTTCGCCATCCCGTTCGATTGAAAAATCATGAATGGGTGGCTCGTAACCTTCTTTTATAAGTTTGGTTTCAACATCCATAAATTCACCGTTTACTTTGGGATATTCTCCGGTGTTGGTAATTATTTTTTCTTTTCCGTTGACTTTAAATTTCCATTTGTATTCGTAAACGGGTTTGGGTGCATCGGGCGGAATGCTCATTCCTTCTTTAATATTTGCACCAATTTTAAAAGGTCTAAAATCGATAATAGGCAGGTGCATTAAAACATAATAAGACAAAACCATACCGGCTACAAATGTAGTAAAGGTAATAATTCGCATTCCTTTTACCGAGGTTAAGGGTTTAATGTATTTTTGCCCGAAAAACAGAATAAGAATAAGAACAATAAGTGCCACATCTTTCCAAAAAGTACCCCAAGGTGTAAGTTTTACGGCATCGCCAAAGCATCCGCAATCGGTTACTTTGTTAAAATAAGCTGTATAAAACGTAAGAAGTGTGAAGAAAAGCATCATAAGCAACGAGCTCCAAAGCGTGAATTTTTTAAGATACCCAATAAGCAACATAACACCCAGTATGACCTCAAAAATTACTACAAACACGGCTATCATCAATGCGTAAGGCGATAAAAATTCGAGGTTTAACACATCGGGTTCAAAATACTCTTGTAGTTTATACCCAAATCCTATGGGATCGACCATTTTTACAAAACCGCTAAATATAAAAAGTGCGCCAACGATTATTCGAGAAATATTTACGAGTATTTTCATTTGTTTATAGTTTGTAATTATTATATTTATTTGTTAAATGAATGAGCGCAAAAACCGAATAATTAATCATATCTTGGTAATTGGCATCAATACCTTCACTAACCAATGTTTTTCCTTGATTGTCTTCTATTTGTTTGATTCTGAGTAATTTTTGAAGAATTAAATCGGTTAAAGAACTCACGCGCATATCTCGCCACGCTTCGCCGTAATCGTGGTTTTTATCGAGCATTAATTGTTTGGTTTGGGCTACCTTTTCGTCATAGTGTTTCAAAGCTTCGTCCAAATCCATATCGGGTTGTTCGGAGACACCTTTTTCCAACTGAATAAGTGCCATAACAGAATAGTTTATAATTCCTATAAACTCACTTTCTTGTCCTTCCTGAATTTTTTGTTCTTTATTTTGTTGCAATCCTCTAATTCGTTGCGCTTTAATAAAAATTTGATCGGTTAAAGAAGGAAGCCTAAGGATGCGCCAAGCACTTCCGTAGTCTTTCATTTTGCTGATAAACAGTGTTCTACATTTATTTATAACGGCATCGTATTGTTGTGAAGTATCTTGCATAAGGGTTGTAAGATTTTGCGTAAATTTCGCTTAAATTTTTGAACAATCAAAGTCTTATGCCAAGAACCCTTAATTGCGCCGGAAATCTCATAGATTTAAGTACACCCAAAGTAATGGGAACACTTAACCTTACACCCGATTCGTTTTACGAAGGAAGCAGGTTTTCATCTAACAAAAAATTACTAATACACGTTGAAAAAATGCTTCAAGAAGGAGCAACATTTTTAGATATTGGCGGATATAGCTCTCGTCCGGGAGCCGATTTTGTTTCAGAAGAAGAAGAACACACAAGGGTTGTTCCTGCCATTGAACAGATTGTAAAAGAATTCCCCGAAGTTTTACTTTCTATAGATACTTTTAGAAGCGCTGTTGCCAAAGCAAGTATTGAAGTTGGTGCCGTGATGATTAACGATATTTCGGGAGGTGATTTAGACAAAAAAATGCTTCCTACTGTTGCTAAACTACAAGTGCCTTATATAATGATGCATATGCGAGGCGCACCGCAAACGATGACAAAATTTACAGATTATGATAATGTTACCCGAGATATTGTTGCCTATTTTTCAGAAAAAATAGCGTTGACAAATAAATTAGGACTAAACGATGTGGTGATAGATCCGGGTTTTGGCTTTGCCAAAACCCGACAACAAAATTTTGAATTGTTAAACCACTTAGAACATTTTCAAATTATAGAAAAACCCTTATTAGCAGGCGTTTCAAGAAAATCGATGATTTATAAAACATTAAAAACAACGCCAGAAAAAGCCTTAAACGGAACTACAGTTTTAAATACAGTTGCGCTCTTAAAAGGAGCCTCTATTTTACGGGTTCATGATGTAAAAGAAGCAGTAGAAGCCATTCAGTTGGTAAAAAGCATAACCCAAAATTGAAGCCGTTATTTTATTAAAATAGATTTCAAAAAAATACCTACTTTTACAAAAAGCAAAGATTAGTGGATATTTATAGCATACGAATTATTGACATAGTAGATATAGTACTGGTTGCCGTCTTGTTATACTATATTTATAAACTGGTAAAAGGTACCGTAGCCATTAATATTTTTATTGGTATTGTTATTATTTATGCCATATGGAAAGTTACCGAGTTAATGGGAATGGCACTGTTAAGTAAAATTTTAGGCGGTTTTCTGGGAGCCGGAATGTTTGCGCTTATTGTGGTTTTTCAGCAAGAAATAAGAAGATTTTTATTGATGTTGGGCTCTACCAATTTTGCAGCTCGAAGAAAATTTATTAAACAATTTAAGTTACTTTCAAAAAACGATTCCTTTATTGCTACAAATATTATGGCAATTATTAATGCATTAAAAACCATGAGTGCTTCAAAAACAGGAGCATTAATAGTTATTAAACGCAACAATAGTCTCGATTTTGTAAAACACACAGGCGACGAAATGAAAATTGAAGTTAACCAACCTATTATTGAAAGTATTTTTTATAAAAACAGTCCGTTACACGACGGAGCCATGATTATTGAAGATAATACCATCACGGCAACCCGAGTTATTTTACCTGTAACAAATGATAAAAGCATTCCGCATCGATTCGGTTTACGCCATAGAGCTGCCATAGGAATAACCGAGAAATCAGATGCTGTTTGTTTGGTGGTTTCGGAAGAAAGCGGAACGATTTCCTACTTTAAAGACGGGCAATTTGTCCCTTTTTCAAGCACCGAAGAGTTGTACACATTATTGGAAAAAGATCTGCGTTAATGTCCTTATACTATGAAATGTAAAAATTGCCTTTCGACTTTATCAACTGAAGCTTTTTATTGCCCGACTTGTGGTGGAAAAATCATACGAAACAGGCTTACTTTAAGAAATATATTTCAGGTTTTTAGCGAACAATTTTTAAACTACGATAACAAATTTTTACAAACATTCATCAATTTATTTAAAAAACCGGATGATGTTATTGGGGGATACATTAGGGGTACACGAAAAAAATATGTGAATGTTATCAGCTATTTTGCCATTGCAATCTCAATATCCGGGTTTTATCTTTTTGTTTTATATCGTTTTTTCCCTAATGTAGCTGCTTCTATGTATGAGTATCAAAGTAACAATCAACAGCAAATAGCCACATCGGCTAAAGTAAGTAACTTTATAAGAGATTATCAATCATTATTAATGTTTGCTTCCGTGCCGGTATTGGCTGTAATATCCAGATTGGTTTTTTTAAAAAACAAAACTTATAACTTTACAGAGCATCTTGTTATAAACCTTTATGCGTACTCACAAGTATCTATTGTTTCGGCAATTATAATGTTTTTATCTGTATTATTTTTTCATAAGTTTTCACCTAATATCTCACTTTTTGTTTTTGTTTTACAAATAATTTATTTTGCTTATGTCTTAAAAAAACTATACGGTTTAAGTTTTAAACAAATTGTTTTAAAATCACTACTCTTCATCTTGATTGCAACGGTTGTTTTTATTCCGATACTAATTGCCATTACGGGAATACTATATTTTTTTGGATTTTATGACGAAATCATTCAAGCAACCAAAGCGAAAAAAGAAATGGCTTATGTGGCAGCTTCGGTCTTAAACTGGATTTCGTAAAGGTTTTTATAATACCCGTTTTTAAGCCGGAGCAACTCTTTATGCGACCCTATTTCTACTACTTTTCCGGCATCCATAACAATAATCTTATCGGCTTTTTTAATAGTTGCCAATCGGTGGGCAATGATAATAGATGTTCGTCCTTTGGTTATTTTATCGGTTGCTATTTGTATTAACTCTTCCGAATACGAATCGATAGAGGAAGTGGCTTCATCTAAAATTAAAATACCGGGGTTGCTTACATAGGCGCGTAAAAAAGCAAGCAATTGCCGTTGCCCCGAAGAAAGCATCGCTCCGCGTTCCTTTACATTATAATGATACCCTCCGGGAAGCGACATAATAAACTCGTGTACCCCTATTTTTTTTGCCGCTAGTATTACCTGCTCTTGGGTAATTGCAGGATTTTTTAGAGTAATATTATTTAAAACACTATCGGCAAATAAAAACACATCCTGTAGCACAACCGCTATATGGTTTCGAAGAGATTGAAGCGTATAATCTTGAATGGAAACACCATCAATTAAAATAGTGCCACTGTTAATTTCGTAAAACCTGTTTAACAAATTAATAATCGTTGTTTTTCCGGCTCCGGTTGCTCCCACAATGGCAACGGTTTCACCGGATTTTACGTTAAAAGAAATTCCTTTTATTACCTCGACATCTTTCACATAACCAAAATGTACATCTTTAAATTCAATTTCACCTTTAGTGGAGGTAAGTTCAATAGTACCGGTATCTTCGATTTCGGCTTGGGTATCTAATACATCAAACACTCGTTTTGCAGCTACCATACCCATTTGAAGCGTATTAAACTTATCGGCTATTTGACGTAAAGGTCTAAACAACATTTGCGAAAGTTCTATAAAAGCAACCACTACTCCCAAGGTAATACCTCCTCCACCGGCTGCATTTAAACCTCCGTACCACACCACCAAACCTATGACAATAGACGAAGACATCTCTGCAATAGGAAAGAAAATAGAATTGTACCAAACGGTTTTAATCCACGCTTTTTTATGTTTTTCGTTAATTTCTTTAAACTGTTTATATTGGTTTTCTTCTTGCGAAAATAACTGAACGATTTTCATTCCGGTGAGTCGTTCTTGTACAAACGAATTTAGGTTAGAAACCTGTGAGCGTACATCTTCAAAGGCTTTTTTCATCGCACGTTGAAACAGCCTTGTTGCATATAAAATTAACGGAAGCATTGCAAAAACAAATAACGATAATTGCCAACTCTTATAAATCATTACACCAATAATTACTCCCATTTTCAGCAAGTCGCTTATAATCATAAACAACCCTTGACTAAAAATACTGGCAATGGTTTCTACATCATTTACAGCTCTTGTGGTTAATCGCCCTACTGCACTGGTGTTAAAATACTGCAACTTAAATCGCATCATTTTATTAAATAATGAAATGCGAAGGTCTCTAATAATATGTTGTCCTAACCAATTGGCAAAATAGATAAACGAAAACAAAAAAAGTGCTTCGGCTACTAAAACACCTATCATTAAAACAATATAAAAAATGAGTCTGTCCTCTTGCCGTGGCACAACAGAATGGTCTATAGCAAGCTGAAGTAAATGAGGTCTTAAAACTCCTAACACTGAAAGCATAATAGCGGCGAAGCCTACATAAACAAATGTATAACGATACGCTTTTGTGTGCTTTAATAAACGTTTAAAAATCTTAAAATCAAATGCTTTGGCTTCTTCTTTCATATGTGCTACTCTTTATTAAATAGAAAGAGTTTTGTTTCTGATTTATTAAATAAAAATATTTTTCGGATACTTTACTTTGGTCAAATATAAGCCGTGTGCCGGTGCTGAAGCTCCCGCTTTGGTTCTGTCTTTACTATTTAAAATTGCTTTAAAATCTTCTGTTGTTATTTTATTATAACCAACATCCAACAACGTTCCTACAATAGCTCGTACCATATTACGTAAAAATCGGTCGGCAGTAATGGTAAAGACCAACAAATTGTCATCTTTCTCTTCCCAAAAAGCATTTTTCACCTTACAAAGGTAGGTTTTTACATCGGTGTTGGATCGAGAAAAACATTGAAAATCTGAAAAATTTAATAACATACTTGCAGCTTCGTTCATCTTTTTAACATTGGGTTTGTTATGCAGTTGGCACGAAAAATCTTGTAAAAAAGGGTTTTTATGTAACGCTATCAAATATTGGTATTCTCTTAAAACAGCATCAAATCGTGCATGCGCTTGCTCTTTAACCGGAAAAACATTTTTTATTGCAATATCTTTAGGTAAAAACGAATTCATCCGGTAAATAAAATTTCCTAAGTTCGGTATTTTTTCAACATCAATATGAGCAAACATTTGTTTTGCATGCACCCCTGCGTCGGTTCTGCCGGCTCCGGTTACTTGAATCTGCTTTCGCAACAAGGTAGAAAAACATTTTTCAACCACTTCTTGTACAGTAACGGCATCGGGTTGTATCTGCCACCCGTGATAATTTTTACCGTTATATGCTATTTCTATAAAATATCTCAAAAGATTCTTGTATTTTTGAAAAAAGCAAAGATAGCCAAAAATTGAAGTAGAAATTATTATTCTGATCGATGTATTATACTTTCGCCGGAGTGAAAGACAACTATGAAAAAGATCCTCCTCCTTTCCGATACACACGGTTATATTGATGACACCATTGTAAAATACGTCCGGCAAGCCGATGAGGTTTGGCATGCAGGTGACATAGGTGATTTAAACGTAACCGATACAATAAAAAAACTAAAACCCTTACGAGCCGTTTACGGAAATATTGACGGAGTTGTAGCACGTAAAGAGTTTCCGTTACACAATCGTTTTACGATTGAAGGAATACCTGTTTGGATTACCCATATTGGTGGTTATCCCGGAAGATATAACCCTGAAATTAAAGCAGAAATAATCAAAAACCCGCCCAAATTATTTATTACTGGTCACTCACATATTTTAAAAGTAATGAATGACAAAAAACTGGGTTTACTACACATGAATCCCGGTGCTGTCGGAAAACAAGGGTTTCATAAAGTGCGTACCATGCTTCGGTTTGACATTAATAAA
>JALWKK010000008.1 GCA_027081505.1 Flavobacteriaceae bacterium | reverse complement strand
GCACCAAAGGAAGTCTTACTTTTTTAGCAAACCCAAAATACACATCATATATATATTCCACAAAAGCAAGTATAACGATTGTTGACAAAAATTTCGTTCCGGAAGATTCACTTACCACAACGCTTATTAAAGTAGAAGAACCCTATAAAGCCTTTTCAAAATTATTGGCGTATTACAATCAAGTAAAAAATAATAAGTCAGGTATTGAAAAACCTGTTTTTGTCTCAGATACGGCTTCTTATGGAGATAACATCTATCTCGGTGCTTTTTCTTATTTGGGAAATAATGTAAAATTAGGAAACAATGTTAAAATTTATCCCAATGCATATATTGGAGACAATGTAATAATAGGGAATGATGTAACGGTTTTTTCGGGAGCTAAAATTTATTCGGAAAGTGTTATTGGTAACAACTGCATAATACATAGTGGCGCAATAGTTGGTGCAGATGGTTTTGGTTTTACTCCTGATGATAAAGGAGAATACAGCAAAGTGCCCCAAACAGGAAACGTTATTCTGGAAGATAACGTGGATATCGGTGCCGGAACAACTATCGACAGAGCAACCTTAGGATCTACTATTATTAAAAAAGGAGTAAAATTAGATAATCAAATTCAAATCGCTCATAACGTAGAAATAGGAGAAAATACAGTAATAGCAGCCCAAACAGGAATTGCAGGCTCAACAAAAATAGGAAAAAACTGTATGATTGGCGGGCAAGTTGGGATTGTAGGGCATCTTACTATTGGCGATAATGTTCGTATTCAAGCACAAAGCGGTATAGGACGCAATGTTAAAGATAACGAAACGCTTCAAGGCTCACCAGCGTTAAATTACGGAGATTATAACAAAAGCTACGTACATTTTAAAAATCTTCCGAAAATTATTAACAGACTTAACGATATAGAAAAGAATTTTAAAAAATGATTGACTGCAACCTTAGACAACGTACCATAGAAAAAGAAGTTTCGTTAACAGGTGTGGGACTACACACGGGGAAAGAGGTTACGCTTACGTTTAAGCCAGCACCTGAAAATTATGGTTATAAATTTATTCGTGTAGATTTAGAAGGTAAACCGGTGATTGAAGCAGACGCCAATTATGTAGTAAATACACAACGAGGAACCAATCTTGAAAAAAGAGGCGTTGTTATTAACACCTCAGAACACGTACTAGCTGCGTTAGTAGGACTTGAGATAGACAACTGCATAATAGAACTTAACGCTTCCGAACCTCCAATAATGGATGGATCTTCAAAATATTTTCTAGAGGCTTTAGAAAATGCAGGTATTAAAGTTCAAAAAGAACCTAGGGAGGAATTTGTCGTAACCGACGTAATTAGTTATAAAGACGAAGAAACAGGGAGCGAAATTATGGTCGTTCCGGCAGATAATTATCAATTAACTGTAATGGTTGATTTTGGTGATAATGTAATCGGAACTCAAAATGCTACTCTTAAAGATATTTCAAACTTTAAAGAAGAAATTTCTTGCGCCAGGACATTCAGCTTTCTTCACGAATTAGAAATGCTTTTAGACCATGGTCTAATAAAAGGAGGCGATTTAAACAATGCAATAGTATATGTAGATAAAGAACTTTCTGAAGAAACAATGCAAAAATTGCGAAAAGCATTTAATAAACAAACTATTTCGGTTAAACCAAACGGTATTTTAGACAATTTAACCCTGCACCATCCTAACGAAGCGGCAAGGCATAAGTTATTAGATGTTATTGGAGATTTGGCTCTGGTAGGCACTCGTATTCGAGGTAAAGTTATTGCAAATAAACCCGGTCATACGGTAAATACACAATTTGCAAAAAAACTTTCAAAAATAATCAAACTCGAAAAACGAAATAAAGCACCAAAGATAGATTTAACAAAAACACCGACAAAAGATGTAATCCAAATAATGGAAATGCTTCCGCATAGACCTCCATTTTTATTGGTTGACAAAATTTTAGAACTAACAGATACCAAAGTTATAGGCTTAAAAAATGTTACAATGAACGAGCCGTTTTTTGTCGGACATTTTCCGGGCGCACCTGTAATGCCGGGTGTTTTAATTATTGAAGCGATTGCTCAAACAGGAGGAATTTTAGCATTAAGCACAGTACCCGACCCCGAAAATTACTTAACGTATTTATTAAAAATGAATAATATACGTTTTAAAAAACAAGTAAATCCGGGCGATACACTTATATTTGATCTAACCTTAGATGAACCCATTCGAAGAGGAATAGTAAAAATGTCCGGTAAGGCTTATGTAAATAACGTTGTAGTAACCGAAGCCGAATTAATGGCGCAAATTGTTAAAACTAAAAATCTATAATGAATCAGCCTTTAGCATACGTACACCCGGGAGCAAAAATTGCAAAAAATGTTGTAATAGAACCATTTGCCACAATACATAATGACGTTATTATTGGTGAAGGAACTTGGATAGGCTCTAACGTTACCATAATGGAGGGAGCAAGAATCGGAAAAAATTGTAATATTTTTCCCGGTGCTGTAATCTCCGCCATTCCTCAAGATTTAAAATTTCAAGACGAAGAAACTACTGCCCATATCGGAGACAATACAACCATACGTGAGTATGTTACCGTAAATAGAGGAACCATAGATAGAGGAAAAACAATAATTGGTAAAAATTGCTTAATTATGGCATACTGCCATATTGCACACGATTGTTTTGTAGGCGATAATTGCATTTTTTCAAACAACAGTACATTAGCAGGTCATATAACTGTTGGTGAATATGTAATTTTAGCCGGAATGACCGCAGTACATCAGTTTTGTACCATTGGTAATCATGCATTTGTAACCGGAGGATCTCTGGTAAGAAAAGACGTACCTCCTTATGTAAAAGCAGCAAGAGAACCACTATCCTATGCAGGTATTAACTCTATTGGCTTACGCCGAAGAGGTTTCTCTTCCGAAAAAATAAGAGAAATTCAAAATATATATAGAATTTTATATCAAAAAAACTTTAATAATTCACAAGCATCAAGGATTATTGAAGCCGAAATGGAGGCAACACCAGAACGTGACGAAATACTTCAGTTTATCAAAAACTCAAAACGAGGTATTATGAAAGGATATTTTTCAAACTAAAAAAACTCAAAAACTCAAAAACTCACAAACTCAAAAACTCACAAACTCACAAACTCACAAACTCACAAACTCACAAACTCACAAACTCACAAACTAAAAAAAATGGCAACAACATCAGACATAAGAAAAGGACTGTGTATAAAATTCAATAACGACATCTATAAAATAATAGAATTTTTACACGTTAAACCGGGTAAAGGTCCTGCTTTTGTACGAACCAAACTAAAAAGTGTAACCACCGGAAAAGTTATCGATAATACTTTTTCTGCCGGTCATAAAATTGATGATATTAGAATAGAAACTCATAAGTTCCAGTACTTGTATAATGATGGTGATACGTATCATTTTATGAACACTGATGATTTCAGTCAAATCCAACTTCAAAAAAATTCATTAGACAAGCCTGAACTTATGAAAGAAGGCGAAATTGTAACCATACAAATAAACACAGAAGACGGTCTTCCTTTATCTGTTGAGCTTCCGGCACATGTTATTTTAGAAATCACTCATACCGAACCCGGAGTTAAAGGAAATACGGCAACAAACGCTTCAAAACCTGCAACGGTTGAAACCGGAGCAAAAATCAATGTCCCGTTATTTGTAAACGAAGGTGATAAAATTAAAGTAGATACGGAAAAAAGTTCGTACATCGAAAGGGTTAAGGAATAACATCAAGTAACGTTATGAAATTCAACAAACAACAGTCACTTAAAGAAATTGCAAACATCATTAACAGTGACTTTGTAGGAGACGAAAATTTTCCGGTTTTGGGAATGAACGAAATACACGTGGTTGAACCCGGAGATATCGTTTTTGTAGATCATCCCAAATATTATGATAAAGCACTTCAATCCAAAGCAACCGTAATTTTAATTAATAAAAAGGTAGCTTGTCCCAAAGGAAAAGCATTGCTAATTTCAGACGACCCGTTTAGAGATTTTAACATACTTACCAAGTACTTTAAACCTTTTATCCCGGCAACTTCTTCAGTTTCAAACACAGCAACAATCGGTAAAAACACAATTATTCAACCTAATGTTTTTATAGGCAATAATGTTACCATTGGCGATAATTGTGTAATCCATCCTAATGTTTCAATTTATGATAATACCATTATCGGAAATAACGTAACCATTCATTCGGGAACCGTTCTGGGAGCAGATGCTTTTTATTACAAAAACAGACCCGAAAAATACGACAAACTTCTTAGCGGAGGAAATGTAGTTATAAAAGACAATGTCGATATAGGCGCACTATGCACTATAGACAAAGGAGTATCGGCATCGACAATCATTGGCGAAGGAACAAAATTAGATAATCAAGTACACATTGGTCACGATACAGTCTTGGGAAAACGTTGTTTGGTTGCTTCTCAGACCGGCATTTCAGGTTGTGTAGTAATTGAAGATTTTGTAACCATTTGGGGGCAAGCAGGAATCACCAGCGGTATCACCATTGGCGAAAAAGCAATTATTTCAGCCCAAAGCGGAGTGAGTAAATCGTTAGAAGGAAACAAATCATACTTTGGTACACCCGCAGATGATTTTAGAAAAAAATATAAAGAAATAGCATCTATACGTTTAATTCCGGAAATACTGAAAAAAATAGATAGTTTAAAAAATGAATAATCAAGCAAAAGAAATTGTAAAAGCGTTTTATCTTTCAGATATTTTAAAAGACCAAACCGTATTATCCAGATTTTTTCATCCCGACATAAAACTTTTATGGAATAGCAGCGACGGTCTTACCATCATGTATTACCAAGATTTAAAAAATTTCTTTGACGAAATAAGACGAACCTACTGCGATATACGTATTCAAGTAAGTCATCTGTTACAAGATGAAAATTTTGTTACCGTTCGATACAAATATTACATTAAAACCATCGAAAATCCGGATGAAGAATTGGGAATTGCACATTTTATTACCATTTGGGAAGTAAAAGACGGAAAATTAATTAACGGATATCAAGTGAGCCAACCCGTTACAGAAAAAGATGACACCACAGAATCTTACCAAAAAGTTAAAGTCTGATTTTCTTTTAAAAACCTTGCCTTTTACAGTATATTTGCAAAGTTGTTTAAAACAAAAACAAAATTAAAAAATTTGAAACCATAATACAACTTGATAATGAGTGTTTTAGTAAATAAAAATTCCAAGATAATAGTTCAAGGCTTCACCGGTGGCGAAGGTACTTTTCATGCCAAACAAATGATAGAATACGGAACAAACGTCGTAGGTGGCGTAACTCCGGGGAAAGGCGGACAAACCCATTTAGACAAACCGGTATTTAATACAGTTGCAGAAGCGGTAACTAAAACAGGAGCAGACACATCCATTATTTTTGTACCACCGGCTTTTGCCGCAGATGCCATAATGGAAGCTGCCGACGCAGGTATCAAAGTAATCATTACCATTACCGAAGGAATTCCGGTAGCCGATATGACTAAAGTAGCCCAATATGTCAAAGACAGAGACTGCAGATTGGTTGGTCCCAACTGTCCCGGAGTAATCACACCCGAAGAAGCAAAAGTAGGAATTATGCCGGGCTTTGTATTTAAAAAAGGAAAAGTAGGAATTGTATCAAAATCAGGGACACTTACGTATGAAGCCGCAGACCAAGTAGTAAAACAAGGCTTGGGAATAACAACTGCAATAGGAATTGGAGGAGACCCGATTATAGGCACCACAACCAAAGAAGCAGTAGAAATGTTTATCAACGACCCGGAAACCGAAGCCGTGGTTCTTATTGGAGAAATAGGCGGACAATTAGAAAGCGATGCTGCAAAATGGTATAAAAACAGCGGAAGTAAAAAGCCGGTAATCGGTTTTATTGCCGGCGAAACAGCTCCGGCAGGACGCACCATGGGACACGCCGGTGCCATCGTAGGCGGAAGCGATGATACCGCACAAGCAAAAAAGAAAATACTCAAAGAATGTGGTATTTATGTAGTTGACTCGCCTGCCAAAATTGGCGAAACCGTAGCAAAAGTCTTAGCCGGATAATAAACTTAAATCACTTAACAATGAAACTTTTAGAAGGTAAAACAGCCATTATTACAGGAGGAAGCCGCGGAATTGGAAAAGGAATTGTAGAAACATTTGCAAAAAATGGAGCAAATGTTGCTTTTACGTATAGCGCTTCTAAAGATGCCGCAAAAACTATTGAAGCAGAAATCTCTAAGTTAGGTGTAAAGGTAAAAGCCTACAAGAGTAATGCAGCCGATTATGAGCAATGTCAAAAATTAGCACAACAAGTTGCCGAAGAATTTGGAAGCATTGATATTTTGGTAAACAATGCCGGAATTACAAAAGACAACCTGTTAATGCGGATGAGCGAAGAAGATTTTGATAAAGTAATACTGGTAAACCTGAAATCGGTTTTTAATATGACCAAAGCCGTTCAACGCACGATGCTTAAGCAACGCAACGGTTCTATTATTAATATGAGTTCGGTTGTAGGCGTAAAAGGAAACGCCGGACAAAGCAATTATGCAGCTTCAAAAGCCGGAATCATAGGATTTACAAAGTCTATGGCATTAGAGTTAGGCTCTAGAAACATACGTAGCAACGCCATAGCTCCCGGATTTATAGAAACCGAAATGACTGCCAAGTTAGATCCGGAAACAGTAGCCGGATGGAGAAAAGCCATACCGCTAAAAAGAGGTGGTACGCCGGAAGATATCGCCAATGCCTGTGTGTTTTTAGCAAGTGATATGGCTTCGTATATTACCGGACAAGTACTACACGTTGACGGCGGAATGTTAACATAGCCTAAATTAAATATAGAAAAAACATAACCGAAATAAACCCTGTTTGTTTCGGTTTTTTGTTATTGCTCTGTTTCTTTCAATTTACTACCTTAGCAAAAATCTTTCGCCTTATGATTTCCCAAAAACAATTTGATAAAGAAATAGATATTATCATTGCTAACGCAGTACGAGAAGATATTGGCGATGGCGATCACAGTTCAAAAGCGTGCATTTCTGAAGATGCAACCGGAAAAGCAAAGCTTCTTGTTAAAGATGAAGGAATCATTGCCGGAATTGAGTTTGCAAAACGCGCATTCGACTTTATAGACCATAGTCTAAAAGTAGATGTTTTAATTAAAGATGGAGCTCCGGTTAAATATGGCGATATCTGTTTTTATGTCGAAGGAAATTCACAATCCATACTTAAAGCAGAGCGGCTTGTTCTTAATGCGATGCAACGAATGAGTGCCATTGCAACCAAAACAAACAAATTTGTGCAAAAATTAGAAGGAACCAAAACCAAAATTCTCGATACCCGAAAAACCACACCCGGAGCGCGCGCACTCGAAAAATGGGCGGTAAAAATTGGAGGAGGAGAAAACCACCGATTTGCCTTATACGATATGGTGATGCTTAAAGATAATCACATCGATTTTTGTGGCGGAATAACCAAAGCTATTTCAAAAACAAAAAAGTATCTCAAAGACCACCATTTACATCTAAATATTATTGTTGAAGCTAGAAACCTAGACGAAATAAAAGAAATACTTCAAAATGAAGGAGTACATCGTATTTTAATCGATAACTTTAATTATGAAGATACACGCAAAGCCGTACAACTCATTAACGGAAAATGCCTCACCGAATCCAGTGGCGGAATTACACTTGAAACCGTAAGAAAATACGCAGAATGTGGAGTAGATTATGTCTCCAGCGGTGCGCTTACACACAGTGTTTATAACTTGGATTTAAGCCTAAAAGCAGTATGAGTAAAAGCCCAGAGGAGATACTTGTTAACATTCCGGTGGTAAAACAAATGGTGTATATTGCCAAAAAAATAAAACTTCCCGGATTTGAAGGTCTCTCTGTTTTTGACCTTGTAAAAACCTACCTTTACGGAATTGTTAAAGGCACCTTTACCTCACGCGCCGGCTCTATTGCGTTTAGTTTTTTTATGGCTCTGTTTCCGTTTTTACTCTTTGTTCTTAACTTAATTCCCTACGTTCCGGTTGAAAATTTTCAACAAGAATTTATCAGCTTCATACAAACCATTTTACCACCGCAAACCACCGGTTTTTTTCTCCCAATCATTCAGGATATTTCTGCGCATCAACGGGGCGGATTGCTTTCTATTGTTTTTGTGTTAACAATTTTTTTAATGGCTAATGGTGTAAATGCTATATTTAGCGGCTTTGAATATTCTGTCCACGTTACCATAAACCGGAATTTCATCAAACAATATTTTATAGCACTAATGGTTTCGGTATTTTTGGCACTTTTATTACTTATTACCGTTGTTATTATCGTTTATAGCGAATATGCCATCGTAAAGCTTCAATCGGAAGATCTGTTGAGTAATAATTTTCAATGGATTGCCACCGTTCGATACTTTATCTTTGTGATGATGATTTATTTTGTAGTTTCTATCTTGTATTATTACGGAACAAAAAAAGGAAAAACATCGGGTTTCTTTTCAATCGGTGCGTTGGTTACCACGTTGTTATTTATGCTTACCACCTATTTATTTGGTATTTACATCGAAAACTTTTCGCGTTATAACGAGTTGTACGGCTCAATTGGTGCATTGCTTATTTTGATGCTTTATATTTGGATAAACTCTAATTTATTATTGCTGGGATTTGAACTCAATGCCACCTTAAAAACTCTGAAACACAAAGAATGTTAAAAAGTAATTATTTTATAGATGTCTTATTGCCCATTCCGTTAAAGCAAAGCTTTACCTACCAAGTAAATCAAGAACAGGCAACAACTTTACAAACCGGAATGCGCGTTGCCGTACCTTTTGGAAAATCTAAAATCTACACCGGAATTGTGTTGCGCGTTCATCAACAAAAACCCGAGTATAAAACCAAACCCATTGACCAAATTCTGGATGAATTACCCATTATTACACTCACCCAACTTAAACATTGGCAATGGATGGCTTCGTATTATATGTGTACCTTTGGTGAAGTGCTTCGAGCGGCTTTGCCAAAGGCTTTTTTATTGGAAAGCGAAACCGTTGTCCGGCTAATTTCCAACAAAATTAATCAAAACAAACTCACAGACGATGAGTATCTGGTTTACGAAGCCTTATTGCAACATTCAAAGATTCATATCAGCGATATAAAAGCTATTCTGAACAAAAAAAATGTAGTAGGAATTCTTCAACAATTAATACAAAAAAAAATTATTGAAGTAGAAGAAGAAGTGTTTGAAAAATACACGCCCAAACTAAAACGGTATATTAAACTTTCATCAAACTATTCTTCAGAAGAATCCTTACGAGCTTTATTAGAAACGCTTTCGGCACGAGCAAAAAAGCAAAAAGAAGTGCTAATGACCCTGTTTATGATGCAAGCTCAAAATAAAAGACCGATCGGCTCAATAGAATTACAAAAAAAAGCAAATGTTACTGCATCGGTATTAAAAACGTTACTAAAAAAAGAAATTTTAGAAGAATATTATATAAAAAAAGATAGAATTGAATACCAAGGCAAAGCACCTCAAATGCTTAAATCTCTTTCTGATAAGCAAGAACAAGCATTAACCAACATTAAAGCTTCTTTTAAAACGCATCAAACCAGTTTGCTTTATGGCGTTACCTCCAGCGGTAAAACCGAAATTTATGTTTCGTTAATTAAGGAAATGTTGGAAGCAGGTAAACAAGTACTGTATATGCTTCCTGAAATTGCCCTTACCACACAACTTATATCTCGATTAAAACATTATTTTGGAGATAAACTATCTGTTTATCACTCTAAATATTCACTAAACGAAAGAGTGGAAGTATGGAACAATGTATTGTATAACAAACCCAAAGCACAACTAATTGTAGGTGTACGTTCCTCTTTGTTTTTGCCTTTTAAAAACTTAGGATTTATAATTGTAGATGAAGAACACGAACCCAGTTATAAACAATACAATCCGGCTCCGAGATACCACGCCAGAGATAGTGCCATTGTACTTGCCGGATTGCATAAGGCAAAAGTATTATTAGGCTCAGCCACTCCTGCTGTCGAAACTTATTTTAATGCCTGTGAGGGCAAGTACGGATTGGTGCGGCTTACCGAACGCTACGGAAAAGTGCAACTTCCCGAAATAGAACTGGTGGACATTAGAGACAAGCACAAAAAGAAAAAAATGACCGGTCATTTTAGCGACCGGTTGCTTGAGGAAATGCAGTTGGCTTTGTCTAACAACAAACAAATATTGCTGTTTCAAAATCGCAGAGGTTTTTCTCCTGTTGTAGAATGTACTACCTGTGGTATTTCACCTCAATGCAAAAACTGTGATGTTAGTTTAACCTATCATAAATTTAAAAACGAATTAAGATGTCATTATTGCGGGTATCATATTCTAATGCCGTTGAGTTGCTCAGCCTGCGGAAGTCCTACATTAAACACAAAAGGCTTGGGCACCGAACAAATAGAAACCGAGTTAAAACAATTGTTTCCTAATAAATCCATTGCCCGAATGGACCAAGATACCATGCGCCGTAAAAATGCATATTCCAAATTAATTGATGCATTGGAAAATCAAGAAATTGACATCTTAGTAGGAACACAAATGTTGGCAAAAGGATTGGATTTTAGAAACATCAGCTTGGTAGGAGTGATGAATGCAGATAACTTATTAAATTTTCCAGATTTTAGAGCGCACGAAAGAAGTTTTCAGTTATTGTTACAGGTAGCTGGTAGAGCAGGACGTTCTGAAAAACAAGGAAAAGTTTTGATTCAAACCTACAATCCGTATCATCAAATATTACAGCAGGTAAGCGCCAATAAATACGAAGAAATGTATAAAGAACAAGTACAGCACCGCTATCAATTTAAATATCCGCCGTTTTACAGATTGATAAAAATAACATTTAAGGATAAAAACTTTTCAAAAGTTCAAAAAGCATCATATTGGTTTGCAGAGGCATTAAAAAAGAACACTACCGGAATAGAATTTTTAGGACCCGAAAGTCCGCCTGTAGGTCGGGTACGAAACTTGTTTATTATTAATCTTATGGTAAAAATACCCAAAAACAAACCGCTAAAGCAAGCAAAACACACCATAACGATTATAGAAAAATCATTCTTGGCAATTAAAGAGTTTTCGAGTGTGAAGTTGATTCTGGATGTGGATTTTTATTAATAGTCAAATTTGATATTTTACAATCCAAAAAATATTCCAATTTATTTCGGACTAAAATACAATTCCTTTTGGTATTAAATTCGTATTCGGTATAAAATCTATGTTTCGGATGAAAACTTATTTAAATGAAGAAAACCTTCAGAGGAAAATATATAAAAATTATTAAAAGTGGTTTACAGTTTTACGTATTGCTACAAGTTGTGATAGTAACTGCTCCAGATATTTTAAATCTAACATATTTGCTCCGTCGCTTTTAGCTTCAGACGGATTAAAATGAGTTTCTAAAAAAATCCCATCTACTCCAACGGCAATTCCGGCTTTTGCAATGGTACCAATCATTTCGGGTCTTCCACCGGTTACTCCACTATTTTGGTTGGGTTGTTGCAAACTATGCGTGATGTCTAATACTGTGGTTGCAAATTGCTTCATTACCGGAATACCGCGATAATCTACAATCATATCTTGGTAGCCAAACATCGTTCCTCTATCGGTTATCATTACTTTATTGTTTCCGCTGTCGGTTACTTTTTTTACTGCATATTGCATACTTTCCGGACTCATAAATTGTCCTTTTTTCAGGTTTACCGTTTTTCCTGTTTTAGCAGCAGCTACAACAAGGTCTGTTTGCCGTACCAAAAATGCCGGAATTTGCAATACATCTACATAATGTGCAGCCATTGTAGCATCACTTTCTTTATGAATGTCCGTAACGGTAGGTACATCAAATTTTTCAGAAACTTTATAAAGTATTTCCAAAGCCTTTTCATCCCCTATTCCGGTAAAACTATCAATCCGGCTCCGATTTGCTTTTTTAAAACTTCCTTTAAAAATAAACGGAATTTCCAGTTTGTTGGTTGTTTCTACAATCTTTTCGGCAATTCGCATTGCCATTTCCTCTCCTTCTATAGCGCAAGGTCCTGCTAACAAAAAAAAGTTGTTGCTCTTTGTATGCTTTAACTTAGGGATTACTTTCAGATTCATAAACGTGCTATTTTCTTTTTGCAAAGATAGCAGATTATTTAGGAATCCTTACCAAACTACTAACACATACATTTCGGCACTAAAAAACAACAATTGAGTATCTTTTTTTTTATTTAAAAAGGAAAGTATAAGACTTTTGAGGTAGAAATTTATAAACCATTTAATTATGCAAACCATTTTAACACATCTAATTTTACTATTAACAGTCTTTAGCTTACAAGCACAAAACAACATAAAAGTAACAATAACAGGCTTTAACAATAATGACGGAAAAGCTATGGTCGGGCTTTATAATTCGGAAGAAACATTCCTTAAAAAAGAATACAAAGCAATAAAAACAGACATTAAAAACAACCAAGCAAGTGTCGAATTTAACGATGTACCCGACGGAACGTATGCAATCTCAATGTTTCACGACGAAAACGAAAACGGAGAGTTGGATATGTTTATGGGATTTTACCCGACAGAACCTTACGCCTGTTCCAATAACGCCAAAGGAATGTTTGGTCCGCCCAAATGGAAAGATGCCGTATTTACGGTTACCGAAAATACAAACAAAAAAATCGAAATTAATTTGTAACTTTAAACATCTTTAAATTATGAAACAATTTACATTTATCATTATAGCCACTTTTACTTTTTCGCTACAAGCACAAACTCCGTACGAACAAGGAATGCAAAAAGCACTTTCTTTATGGAAGAATAACAAACCTACCGAAGCGGTAAACTTGTTTGAACGCATCGCAAAAGCCGAACCCGATAATTGGTTACCTCCTTATTACGCGGCTTATGTAATGATTACACAAGGTTTTAACATTAAAGACGTAGCCCAATTAAAAAGCGAGATGGATAAAGCTTTACTGTTTTTAAACGATGCCAAATCGAGGTCTAAAAATAATCCAGAAATTATCATTCTCGATGCACTGTGGCATACGGTTTGGGTAGCTTCTGACGGGCAAAAATACGGAATGTTATACGGCGCAAAAGTAGCGCAAATGTATGAAAAAGCACTGCTATTAGACCCCGAAAACCCAAACGTTATACTCAACAAAGCACAATGGGATATAGGCGGAGCAAAATTCTTCGGAAAACCGGTTACTGCATTTTGTAAAGACATTGAAAAAGCCATTGAACTTTCAAAAACGTTTGCTCCTGAAGCATTATTTTATCCTAAATTTGATTTAAAAAGAGCGCAACAACTCTTAGAAGAAAATTGTTCAAACAAATAATATGACAACATTTGTAAAGGAATTCGGAAAAGCTTTTTTGGTGGGAATAGGTGTTTTTATCGCACTGTTGCTCATTCAATTTTTTTCGGGAATAACTATTTATTCTACCGGAAAAGAACTTCTTATTTCCTTTGCTTACAATCAAGTATATGCCATTGTTTATTATCTCACCAATGCCTATTTCTGTTATTATTTAATTGACAGGTACAAAAAGAATTTCTTTAATTTTAAAGTAGTTACATTCGTTACGCTTGGTATTATTCTTATTACGGTGGTTGACACTTTTCTTATCAGAGTAATAACAAATGTAGTTATAGGAGGCAAATCTTTTTCAAATTTTATTAATTCTGAAACGGCAATGGTGTATTATATTCCTGTCAATATATCTATTTTTGTAACCATTGTTTTTCTATCTTTTTATTATTACAAACAAAAACAAGATCATAAAATAGCCGAACAAAAATTTATTGCAGGAACGGCTTCGGCTAAATTTGATGCGTTAAAAAACCAATTAGACCCGCATTTTTTGTTTAACAGCCTTAATGTGCTAACCGGACTAATAGAAGAAAACCCTAATTCTGCCGTAAATTTCACTACGGCTTTATCAAAAGTATATCGCTATGTACTTGAACAAAAAGATAAAGATTTGGTTACCGTTTCGCAAGAATTACACTTTGCCAAATTGTATCTCTCGCTTTTAAAAATGCGGTATGAAGATAGTTTGGAGGTTTCACTTCCGGAAAAATTAAGCAATCCGGAAGCCAAAGTAGTTCCTTTGTCGCTTCAATTATTGCTTGAAAATGCTGTAAAACATAATGTAGCTACACCTTCAAAAAAACTAGTCATTACTATTGAAGAAAAAGGAAATACACTTCGCATTAAAAACTCATTGCAACCCAAACAAGTATTAAAAAAAGGAACCGGCGTTGGGTTACAAAACATTAGCCAACGGTATGGTTTACTTACCAATCGCTTAGTCGCCGTCTTTAAAAATGAAGATACTTTTACGGTAGAAATACCTTTGTTAACCAAACAAGTTTCAACAATAAACACAGCAGCAAATTATTTAAACGAAAAAAAATACGCTAAAGCGAAAAAACGAGTAGAAAACATTAAATCATTTTACATTCACCTTGCTGTTTTTGTAATTGTAATGTCCGGTCTTGCAATTCTGAATCTTATTTCGGGAGGTTTTCCTTGGGTTGTCTTTCCGTTTTTAGGCTGGGGATTAGGAATATTGGGACATGCATCTGAAACTTTTGAGTATCATCCTTTTTTCGGAAAAAAATGGGAAGAGAAAAAAATAAAACAATATTTTAAAAAAAACTAACTATGAACGCTTCAGACAAACAAAGTAAATACCAAAGAGCCAAAGAACACGTCAAAAGACTAAAGAGTTTTTATACAAACCTTATCTTTTTTTTAGTTTTTATTACTTTTTTAGCCGGAGTAAATTATTATGTAAATCATTTAAGAAACCCTTGGTTTTTGTGGGCAGCCTTTGGTTGGGGTATTGGGCTTCTTTTTCAAGCCGTAAAAACATTTAACCTGTTTAATATCTTCGGAAAAGATTGGGAAGAACGAAAAATTAAACAATTTATGGAAGAAGATGAAGATTATTCAAATCCTAAAAATATATGGGAATAATAAACATAAACCGTTTTAAAAAATGAAAATTTTAATAATTGAAGACGAAAAACCTTCGGCAAGACGCTTGCAACGTATGTTGGAAAAGTTAGATTTAAACGTAGAAACGTTGCTTTATAGCGTTTCAGAATCGGTGCAATGGTTTAAAGAAAACCCGCATCCCGACTTAATATTTTTAGACATTCAATTAAGCGACGGACTTTCCTTCGAAATTTTTGACCAAGTTACCATACAAAGTGCAGTAATTTTTACCACTGCTTTTGACGAGTATGCGCTACAAGCCTTTAAGCTTAACAGTATTGATTATTTACTAAAACCCATTGATGCCGAAGAGTTAGAAACCGCAATAACCAAATACAAAACACGGCAGCCCAAACCGGAAAACATAACGCTTCATTTTGATGATATAAAAAAATTATTATCAAAAGACACTACTCAAAAAACCTATAAACAGCGGTTTACCACAAAAATAGGGCAGCATATTAAGATGATACCAACCGAAGAAATAGGGTGTTTTTTTTCTGAAAATAAAGGAACCTATGCACATACTTTTGAAGGAAGAAATTATTTGCTCGACAGCTCTTTAGAGAAATTACAAGAAGAACTTGACCCTAAACTGTTTTTTAGAATCAACCGGAAGTTTTATGTTAATATTAATGCCATACAAGACATAATTTCTTATACCAATTCTCGATTACGGTTAAAATTAAAAAACTATAATGAGCAGGATGTAATCGTTGCCAGAGAGCGAGTTAAAGATTTTAAACTGTGGTTGGAATAGTTTTTTTAGCACCACCCAAATACTTACAATTCTTTAACTTTTCCATACCGCCAAAAGGCACATCTGTTTTGTGATACATATAGGTTTTATCTAATTCTTTTGCAAGGTTTTGATCATCTACATTTACTACAATATCGCTCATTTTAAATTGGCAAGGATGTTCGTAACCCGAAGCATGTGTAATTTCTAACAACTCTTTTCTAAAGGTTTTAAAATACTGCGCCAATCGTACCGACTTTAACGGAACGTTTATACCGTTTTGCAACCATTTGTTTTGTGTTGCAACACCGCTGGGGCAACGATTGGTATGACACACTTGCGCTTGAATACAGCCTATACTCATCATCGCTTCCCGTGCAACGTTAATACAATCGGCTCCCATAGCAAAAGCCATTGCTGCCTTTGCAGGAAATCCTAATTTACCACTGGCAATTAAAACAATTCGCTCGGTAATATGGTGTTTTTTCAGCACTTTATAAACATCGCTAAATCCATATACCCAAGGCAGTGATACGTGGTCGGCAAAACTTGGCGGAGCAGCACCTGTTCCTCCTTCACCGCCGTCAATGGTTATAAAGTCCGGTCCTTTATTGGTTTCTTTCATAATAATAGCCAGTTCTTCCCATTGGTCCAATTTACCTATTGCCGCTTTAATTCCTACAGGAAGTCCGGTTTTTTGAGCAATTTCTTCAATAAAATCTATCATCTCTCCTACCGAAGAAAAAGCAGTATGATTGGGTGGCGAAAGCACATCTTTACCTGCTTCAACGTGTCTTATTCGGGCTATTTCTTTGGTTATTTTTTTTCCGGGCAAAACACCACCTTTACCGGGTTTGGCACCTTGCGAAAGTTTTATTTCGATCGCTCTTACAAAAGGATTTTCTTCTACTAATTTGATCATTTTTTCCATTGAAAAGTTACCTTTCTCATCCCGTACACCAAAATATCCGGTGCCTATTTGAAACATTACGTCCGCTCCGTTACTATGATATGGGGACAATCCTCCTTCTCCTGTGTTATGGTAAGCATCGGCAATTTTACACCCTTTGTTTAAGGACTCAACAGCTTTGGCTGATAACGATCCGAAACTCATTGCCGAAACATTAATGACAGAAGCCGGTCTAAAAGGTCTTTTCCGGTTGTTGTATAACCCTATAACTTTTGCGCAAGGCAAAAAAGAGTTGTCAAGTTTATGCAGGTGATTTTCAACAGTTTTTAAAGGCATCATTGCATTCTTTATAAAAATATGCTGAATATCGTAAATATCGCGGTCTGTACCGAAGCCCTCATAGTTGTTCTCTTTTTTTGCCGAAGCGTAAATCCACCCTCGTTCTATTCTGTTAAAAGGAAGTTCTTCTCGGTTGTTAGCAACGAGATATTGCCGGAGTTCTGGACCTATTTTTTCAAGCATATATCTAAAATGCCCAACTATCGGGAAGTTATGGCTAATAGTGTGAGCAGGTTGTAAAATATCTCGTATAGCTACTATTATCAAGATAAACAGTAACCAACTCCACCAAGGAACAGATTGTATTAAGCTAATGACGGTATTCATTATAAATAAAATGTTTAATTATTATTTAAAAAATCTATCGCTAATTGACAAAATGTGATAATTCCCGGTTTCAAACTGGAGTCATCAATCTTAAAATCGGGTGTATGATGCGGGTAAGGTTTTGTATTTCCGGGCGTCATTCCTCCTAAGAAGAAATACAATCCGGGTACTTTGTCTGAAAAATACGAAAAATCTTCACCACCGGTAACAGGCTTTACTTCCTTTACATTTTCTTTTCCTACTGCTTTTTCAAAACTGGGCAACATTTGTTTGGTGAGTTGCGGGTCGTTATAAGTTACCAAGGTATTACTTTGCCAATCTATGGTTGCTTCGGCGCGATAAGTATTGGCTATTCCTTGTGCTACTTCATTCATTCTTTTTATAATAAAATCTCGCATTTTCGAATCTAAAGTTCGCACGGTTCCTATCATTTCTACTTCTTCGGGTATAATATTAAAACGCACACCACCCGAAATTTTACCAACGGTAATAACAGCTGCACCTTTCAGTAACTCGGATTCTCTACTAATAATAGCTTGAAAACCGTCTATAATTTTTGCCGAAACATAAATGGGGTCAATACCCGACCAAGGTCTGGCTCCGTGTGTTTGTTTTCCTTTTACTTTTACTACAAATCGTTCAACTGCCGCCATAATTCCGCCGGGACGGTAAGCAACTGTTCCTACAGGTTGCCCCGATGCAATATGAAGACCGAATATAGCATCTACTTTTGGGTTTTCTAAAACACCTTCTTTTATCATTAGTTTGGCTCCGCCTTCCTCGCCGGGTGGAGGTCCTTCTTCGGCAGGTTGAAAAATAAATTTAACCGTTCCTTTTAATAGATTTTTGTTTTTGAATAGTACTTCGGCTACTCCCATTAAAATAGAAATATGCGTATCGTGTCCGCAAGCATGCATAACGCCTGTTTCTTTACCTAAAAATGTGGTTTTTACATTACTTTTAAAGGGTAAATCATTGCGTTCGGTTACCGGCAACGCATCGATGTCTGCTCTAAGGGCAACCACTTTTCCCGGCTTGTTACCCCTTAAAATAGCAACCACTCCGGTTTTAGCCACTCCGGTTTGCACTTCTAAACCTAAACTCTTTAGGTGGTCGGCAATCTTTTTTGCCGTATTAAATTCACGATTGGATAGCTCCGGATTTTGATGAAAATAATGCCGCCAATCGATTACTTTGCTTTCAATTTTGTTTATGTCTTCAAGAATTTTATTTTCTAATTGAGAATAAACCGAAAGTGTTAGAAAAAGAATAATAAAAGATATTAATTTGTGTTTCATGATAGTATATTAAATGAGAAGTTAAAGGTATTTAAAAAAATATAATATTTCATATTTTTTACCATAATAACAAAACATCCGCAAAGTTCTATTAAATACACCAACTTTTGATGAAGTAATTCAATTATTAAAAGCGCTTTAAGAATTAGCTTTTCATTCTTATTTTAATGATTATTGAAGAAATTATGGTTATAAACCCTATAACCAATATGGCATAATGCAACCCAAAAGCGTCTGCAACCAATCCGGAAAGCAATGCGCCAATTGCATAACCTAAATCTCGCCACAGTCTAAAAACCCCGATACTTTCAGGACGTTGATTTGGGGTTGTGTTTTTAGAAATAACCACTAAAAAAGTTGGGTAAACCAATGCCGTACCTAGTCCCAAAAAAGCGCACAATACAATAAAGTGTAAAGGTGTACTAGCAAGTATTAAAACCGAAATAGCAATACCCTGCAACAACATTCCGTAGAATAGTATTTTTTTATTATTGTACAAATCGGCTAATTTTCCGGTACCTAATTGTCCCAATCCCCAAACCAAAGGATAGGTAGCCGTAATAATACCGATATTATTTTTTTCAAAATTTTCACTTAACAATAACAAAGGCAACAAACCCCATATCATTCCGTCGTTTAAATTATTTACCAATCCTGCTTGTGTCGTGGCACTTAAATTAGGGTTTTTAAATGTGGTATTTAAAAAAACACTTTTTACGTTGGTTTGTTTACTTGATATACTTTCTACAGCTACATGATGACGCGTGTCTTTCACAAAAAACACAGACAACACCAATCCCAAAACCGAAAGTACAACTCCGAGATAAAACGGGTAAGGTCGCAAACCATATTTTTCGGCGATAAAAGCAGATAGAAAAGTAACCAATCCAACAGCAAAATATCCCGAAAACTCATTGATCCCCATCGCAAATCCGCGATCCTTCTCTCCCACCAAATCAATTTTCATTACTACGGTGCTAGACCAGGTAAGACCTTGATTAATTCCCAGTAATACATTGGCAAAAATAATTATATTCCAATTTTGCGCATAAATTAAGAGTAAGGGTATGGGAAGTGCAACTAACCAACCTATAATTAACAGGCGTTTTCTACCAAGTTTATTAGCTAATTTTCCTGTAAAATAATTGGTAATAGCTTTAGTAACGCCAAAAGCTATAATAAATGACAGAATTGCCGTATTACTGTTTATGCTAAAATCTTTTTCTGCAATTTCGGGTAAGATTGAACGCTCTAACCCCACCATACCACCCACGAAGGCATTGATTATCACCAATATCCAAAATCGGGAGGCATTATCTTTTAAACCTTGTTTTATGTTGGGAGCATTCAAAGTAATCGAATAGATAAATTAGTTTAATGTTAATAACTAATTCAATAAAATAAATTTTATTACAATATTCAACTTACGATTTATTGCTTTTTTTCTTTGTAAGCTAATAATCGTAATGCATTTAACACAACAATGAGTGTAGAACCTTCGTGAATTGCGACTGCAAGACCAATGCTTGCCCAGCCAATTAGTGTTGAGGGTATTAAAACTGCAACAATACTTAGACTTATCCACAGGTTTAGTTTTATAATTTTTTTAGATTTTCTACTTAGTCCAATTACAAAAGGTAGGTTTTCAATTTTATCAGACATTAGTGCCACATCTGCCGTTTCTAAAGCAACATCACTACCGGCTGCTCCCATAGCAATTCCCACCGTACTATTAGCCATTGCAGGAGCATCGTTAACACCATCTCCCACCATTGCAATTTTTTTGTATTTTTCTTTTAATTCTTGAATGGCTTTTACTTTATCTTCGGGTAATAAATTACCTTTTACTTCGGTTAAACCTATTTCTTTTGCAATAGAATCACCTACATTTTGATGATCGCCTGTAAGCATAATCATTTTACTAATTCCTATTTCTTTTAATCGCTGTAAGGTGCTTTTTGCACTTTCTCTAGGTGTATCCATCACACTTAACAATCCTATTAACTTTTTATTTTTTGCAACCAACATAGCTGTATGCCCTTTTTTTAATAACTCATCCATTTGCGAAGCTATTGTAGCACTTACAGGGATATTATTATCCTTCATTAGCTTTTGATTTCCTATCCATACCACATCCTCTTTATATGAAGCGCTAATTCCTTTACCTTGAATGGCTTTTATATTAGATGCTTGATTTCTATGCTCTAAGTTGTATCTTGAATTTATATCTTTTGAAATAGCTTTGGCTAACGGATGATTGCTAAGACTCTCTACATCCAACACCAATTGTAAAAACTCATTTTCATCAAAACCGTTTAGAGCAATAGCATTGGTTAGTCTTGGTTTTCCTTCGGTAAGTGTTCCTGTTTTATCAAAAGCAATGGTTGTTAAACTGCCTAAATCTTCCAGAGGTCTCCCTCCTTTTATTAAAACACCTCCTCTAGCTGCTCGAGATATACCACTTAAAACTGCACTTGGGGTAGAAATAGCCAATGCACAAGGACTTGCAGCTACTAAAACACTAATTGCTCGATAAAGACTTTCTTTATATGTTTCGTCTAATATTAAATATGCAAAGCACAAAATGATAACAAAAATAATTACGATTGGCACAAACCACTTTTCAAATTTTTTGGTTAATAATTGGGTAGGAGATTTTTGGGTTTCTACCTCGCTAACCATCTGTATAAGTCTTGAAATAGTAGAATCTTCACTTAACTTTAATACTTTAACTTCTAATACGCTATTTCCGTTAATGGTTCCTGTAAAAACAACGTTAGATTTATCTATATCTTTAAAATCCGGTAAGTTATTTGTATCTGAAAGTGCAAATTTATCAACCGGAATACTCTCTCCGGTAATAGATGCTTGATTAACACTACTTTTTCCTTTAATTACAACTCCGTCTGCTGCTATCTTTGTATTGGGTTTTACAACAATAACATCATTTATTTTTAGCTCTTCTACGGGTACAGTTACAATTTCATTGTTTCGTTTTACTAAAGCTGTTTTTGGAGATAATTCGCCCAAAGCTTCAATAGATTTTTTTGCTTTGTTCATTGCATATTTTTCTAATGCGTGTCCTATACTAAAGAGAAATAACAACAAGGCTCCTTCTTCCCAACTGCCTATGTAAGCAGCTCCAATTGCAGCTACAATCATTAAAAAATCTATTTCAAATTCACCTTTTTTAACTTTTTCAATGGCTTCAAGGGTTGTGTAATAACCCCCAAAAAAATAAGCTGCCATGAAACTATAAATTGCTATTTTTTCGGGTAATCCGGTTGCCAGCTCTATAAATAAACCTGCGAAAAAAAACAGACCGCTCAGTATTGCGAAATACAACTCGGTTTTTTTTCCAAAAATCCCGCTATGTTCCACGTGGTTATGCCCGTCATATTTTGTGTGTTGTTTTTTCATTTTTTGGAAGTATTTTATTATTCTGTAAGCAGAATAGTTTTAATTTTTTATATCCTTAAAAATAGACTCGTATATGGTTAATTTTCGCTATTGGTATTGCACTTATCACAAATTCCTTTTACTACCAGATTTACATTTTCTGCAATAAAACCTTCGGGTAAAATTATGAGTGGTATTTTATGCTCTGTAAGACAAACTGTTTGGTTACATTTATTACAATGAAAATGTAGATGCAAATCGTTTTCTATCTCACAGTTGCAATTTTCTTCGCAAACCGCATATTTAGCAACTCCGGTACCATCGTCTATTTTGTGTACAATTCCGTTCTCTTCAAACTTTTGAAGGGTGCGGTATAGGGTAGTTCGATCTGCTTTATCAAAATAGTTTTCTAAATTGTTTAAACTCAAAGCCGATTTAGATTGTAACAAAAACCGCAACACCAACAGTCGCATAGCAGTAGGCTTAATGTTATTTGCGAGTAATAGTTGTTCTATGTTTTTCATTTTTTTAAAAAATACGATTTAAAATTACTCACACCATACCCGAAAGGTACGGTGTGAGTTTTTATTATTATTAATGCTCATGTTCTTCAAATTCTCCTTTATTTAGTTCGGCATTTACATAATAAGCACCTTTTGTTACTATTTTTGTATTTTTCGGTAACTGTTTTTTAAAAATTACTTCCGAGAAACCAAGATCTGATTTTCCTTTATTTACTTGTATTTTTTCAAATACAATTCCGTCTTCATCGGTTTGGGTTTGTATAAAAATATAATCCAATCCTTTTTCATTAATAAATGCTTCATCGGGCAAAGCGGATACGGTTCTATTATCGAGTGCAATTCGGGCATCCACAAACATACCTGTAAGTAAGCCTTCGTGATTGCCTATAATTTTGGCGTGTACTTTTACGGCACGGGTATCCATATCAAACGATTTTCCAAGTGCAAAAATTTCGGCAGTGTAAATTTTGTCGGGTCTTGTAGTTAGCGAAAAAGTTATTTTTTGTCCTTCTTTTACTTTGTCTATATCTTTTTCAAATACTTTTAATCCCAGGTGTAAATGGTCGTTATCTACAATTTCAAACATTTCTTGCTCTGCCGGTACATATTTGCCTATATTAATTTCTACATTTTGAATATATCCTTTTATGGGTGCTACAATAGGAATTGAAGAAACAATTTTTCCGTTTTCAAGCCCCGAAAGATTTATTCCCATGAGTTGCAATGTAGATTTGGTAGCATTAAGGTTAGAAACTCCTTCTCGATAAGCAGCTTCTGCTTGTTGAAACGATTTCTGAGATGTTATACCGTCTTTTAACAATTCTTTTTTTCGGTTATAATCTTTTTCAAGAAAAGTTAAAGCACTTTTTGCCGATAAATAATCGCGTTGCATGCTAATAAACTCAGGATTGCTTAATCTAGCAAGCACTTGTCCTTTTTGTACTTTATCGCCTTCAATTACAGATACCTGTTTTACTCTTCCGCCAATAATGGCACTTACACTCGCCATACGTTGGGGTGGAAGTTCTAATTGACCGTTTACTTTTAGAGCAGATCCCAAACTAACTTGCTTTACGGTTCCTAACTCGATTCCTATTATTTCTAACTGATTGTTTTTTAATTCAAGTTGCATTCTTCCTTCTTCATGTTCATCATCTTGATGTGCTTCGTCACCATGTGAATCTTTATTTTCAGTGCTGCTTTGGTGTTCATCGGTAAACTGTTCTCCATTTTTACAGCTTACCAGCAGTAGTATAAATATTAATAAAATGGTTGTTTTTAATATATTTTTCATTCTTTTAAGTTTTTCAATTGTTATTAAATTAGGATGCATTAATTTTTATACGCACCTGTTATGTAATTTATTTCATTTACCGTTTGGTTGTATAAATTTAGTTTGCTTAAGTAATCGCGTTTTATAGTAACTGCTTGTTCGAGAGTAGCAATGTATTCTACATAATTTACTTCACCTTCTTTGTAGGCTTTGGTAGCCGAAAAAAACAGTTTATCTGCCAGTTGCAGTCCTCTTGTTTCGTAATATTGAAGTGAAGCTTTGTGTTTTTCAAAATCTTGCTTTAGCCTTTCTAATGAAGCTGATAGTTGAAGTCGGGCTTGCTCATAATTAAATTGCGCTATATCCGATTGTATTTTTGCAGCTTTTGTTTTACTGTTTTGCGACCAAAAGAATAAAGGAACTTTTACGCCCACTTGAAAACCGGTAAGATTCTTAATCCCTTCAATTTGCTGATTAAAATAACCGGCAGAAAGGTCGGGTAAAAATTGTGCTTTTTCCAGTTTGTATTCACGTTGTGTAACTTGTAATTTGTTTTGTTGAAATTGCAACACGGGATTGTCTTCTGCAACCGATACTTCTTCTGTAAACATTATTTTTTTTATCGGTGTATCTAAAACCGTCACTTCTTCTTCTACATTTAACAACAACCGAAGCTGTTCTCGAAGTGTTTCTACATCTATCATTGCCTCTTGCTTTACAAGTTTTATTTCTTCTCCTTTTGCCTCTGCTGCCATTTTTTCAATAAGGTTTACTTCTCCTGTCTCAAACCTTTTTTTAGCAATCCGGGCAAAGTTTTTATAAGCAAGTTCTAATTCTTCAATTAAAATTAAATTCTCTTTTGCATATTGCAACCCATAATACGTTGCTCTAACTTGTCGCTCAATTTCATTTTTTTGAAGTACTTGTGCTGCTTTACTCAACTCAATTTTTTCTTTTTGAAGCTTTGCCTGTGTACCATAAACCGTTGGAAATTTAAAATCCTGTGAAATATTCCATTGATAATCGGTAACAATAGTATTTATTTGCCCTCTTACATAATCTACCGCTGTTTTATCTAAATCTATCGTTGTTCCTTTTAAGGTTTCCTGCCTATTTACTTCAAAGTTGGCGGCTTTGGCACCCGGATTGTTTTTTAAAGCTAATGCAATAGCTTCTTCAACACTAACTTGTTTAACTCTTTGTTGTGCGGTTATTTGTTGTGTTGCTGTAATTGAAAGTGTAATAATAGTAATAAGAGATGCTAAAGATTTGTTCATTTTTCTAATTTTTCTGTTTTCCGAACGGTTTTCAACAAAATAATACAAAACGGGTACTACTAATAATGTGAGTAAGGTTGAAGAGATTAAACCTCCAATAACCACAGTAGCTAAGGGACGTTGTACTTCGGCTCCGGCAGATACAGATATTGCCATAGGTACAAATCCCATAATAGCCGCAACGGCTGTGAGTAAAATAGGGCGTAAACGTTCTTTTGTTGCTAAAATAATGCGTTCTTTTAAGTTGGTATGTCCTTCTACTTTTAAGCTGTTAAATCTGCTAACTAATACCAGCCCGTTTAACACGGCTACTCCAAAGAGTACTACAAAACCAACACCTGCCGAAATACTAAAAGGCATACCTCGCAAATACAAGCTAAAAATTCCACCAATTGCCGCCAAGGGCACTGCCATATAAATCATCGTGGCTTGCGATACCGAGTGCAATGCAAAATAAAGCAGGATAAAAATTAAGAATAATGCAATGGGTACCACAATAGATAGCCGTTGTTTGGCGCGTTTTAGGTTTTCAAAAGAGCCGCCGTATTCAATAAAATATCCTTCGGGAAGTTGCAGTTCTGCATCGAGTCTTTTTTGTACTTCTTCTACCATAGACTCTACATCGCGTCCTCTAACATTTACTCCTACCGAAACTCTTCGGTAGGTATTGTCTCTGGATATTTGCATAGGTCCCGGTTTGTAGCTTATTTCGGCAAGTTCTTTTAACGGAATCTGGGTGTTCCCACTAGGTAAATCTACAAATAAGTTGCGCAAATCTTCAATAGATTTACGGTAAGTTTCTGAAAACCGAATAACTAAATCGAAGCGTTTTTCGCCTTCAAAAATAATTCCGGCATCGGCACCTGCAAAAGCGGCACTTACGTAATTATTTAATTTATCGACCGTTAACCCGTATTTGGCTAATTTTTCGCGTTGATAAATTACGGTAATTTGCGGTAGTCCGTCTGTGGCTTCGGCACGTACATCGGCAGCTCCGGGTACGGTTTTAATAATGGCTGCCATTTCTTCGGCTTTGTTTGCAAGCGTTTCTAAGTTATTTCCGTAGAGTTTTATAGCAACATCTTCTCTAACTCCGGTGAGTAATTCGTTAAACCGAAGTTCTACCGGTTGTGTAAAAATAAAATTAGCTCCTACTACCTCTTTTAATTTTTGATTCATTTTTTCAATCAACTCGGTTTTTGTTGTTGCAGAAGTCCATTTACTCATATCTTTTTCAAGAATAATAAAACAATCGGCTATATCCATAGGCATAGGGTCTGTGGGTATTTCGGAAACTCCTATACGCCCCACCATGGTTTTAACTTCGGGAAAGTTTGAAGTAATAATTTTTTCAACTTCTTGGGATACTTTGATAGATTCGGAAAGAGAGCTTCCCGGTTTCATAATAATTTGCATTGCGATATCACCTTCGTCCAATTTCGGAATAAATTCGCCTCCCATTCTGCTAAAAATAAATCCGGCAAATAAAAACAAAGCCACAGCAATAACCACAACAACTGTTTTCATTTTTAAAGCTCCGTTAATAAGAGGTTCGTACACTTTAAACAATGCATTCATCGCTTTGTCACTAATACGCGTAAGGGCATTTTCTAGTTTTGAAAACCAGTTTTGTTTTTTTAGAGAAATAGGTTTCATTGTAAGCGAAGCCATAACGGGAACATAAGTTAAACACAACAACAACGCTCCGAGAACCGCATAGCCAAAGGTAAAAGCCATAGGGCGAAACATTTTTCCTTCGACTCCTGTTAAGAATAAAATAGGGGTAAATACGATAAGAATTATTAACTGCCCGAAAAATGCCGAGTTCATCATCATACTACTCGAATCATAAGTAATTTTATCCATTTCTTCGAAAGTAAAATCGGCTTTATTTTTCTTTAAGCGTTCTTGGATGTGATGCACGGTACCTTCTACAATGATTACGGCTCCGTCAACAATAATTCCAAAGTCGATTGCTCCCAACGACATTAAGTTTGCCCAAACTCCGGTAGCTTTCATAAGGATAAAAGCGAAGAGTAACGACAACGGAATGATGGATGCTGTTAGTAATCCGCCACGTAAACTTCCCAAAAGAAATACCAATACAAATACTACAATTAAGGCTCCTTCAATTAGATTTTTAGAAACCGTACTGGTGGTTCTAGCTATTAAATCGCTTCTATCTAAAAAGGGTTTAATTTCGAGTCCTTCGGGTAATGATTTTTGAATGTTTTTAATACGCTCTTTTACATTATTTATTACTTCGTTTGGATTTTCACCTTTAAGCATAAGGACTTGTCCACCAACACTTTCTTTTCCGTTTTCGGTAAAAGCTCCAAAACGCACAGCCGACCCAAAGTGTACCTCATCGGCAACATCTTTTATAAGTACCGGCGTATTTTCTACATTTTTTACTACAATATTTTTAATGTCATCTAACGAGCGTGCAAGTCCTTCACCTCTAATAAAATTGGCTTGATGATTTTTTTCGATGTAGGCACCTCCCGTATTGGAGTTATTTTTCTCCAATGCTTCAAAAACTTCTCCTATGCTTACTCCCATACTGTTTAACCGGTTTGGGTTAAGAGCAATCTCGTATTGCTTTACATTTCCTCCAAAGGAATTGATTTCTACCACACCCGGCACCAATGCCATTTGTCGTTTTACAATCCAGTCTTGCACGGTACGCAAATCGGACGGGGTGTATTTGTTTTCAAATCCTTTTTTTGGAACTAGTGAATATTGATAAATTTCGCCCAATCCTGTTGCTATGGGAGCCATAAAAGGTTTACCAAAGCCTTCGGGAATGGATTCTTGAACTTCGGAAAGTTTTTCTTGAACCAATTGTCTCGGCAAATACGTCCCCATATTGTCTTTAAAAACAATGGTTACAACCGATAGCCCGAAACGAGATACCGAGCGGAGTTCTATTACATCGGGTAGATTTGCTACTGCTAATTCAACCGGATACGTTACAAACTGCTCGATATCCTCTGTTCCTAAATTAGGAGCAACGGTTATAACTTGTACTTGGTTGTTGGTAATATCTGGTACCGAACCCA
>JALWKK010000007.1:59945-72867 GCA_027081505.1 Flavobacteriaceae bacterium | reverse complement strand
GGAATATTTTTTTCTGTATCAAGGCGAAAAACACAGTTATAGCCGTAGCTATAACGAGTATTTTTAACGAAGATACAGGTAAAAAGAAACGATTTATTGGACTAATATATAGTTGTTTTTGGTATTAATACCGGTATTTTAACACTTTATAAAATTGCGTTGGTATTGGATATCGAATTGAAAGAATCATTAGAATTTTAGAAAGATTTTTCAATCACATACAAATCTTTCCATAATCTGGGTCGGTGTGTACGTGTGCCGGGCGCATTAGGGTTCATATCGTATCGAGTGATCTTGGTTACGTTATAGTTTTTAAACGTTTTATTAAATGCTTGTAACGATTCTTCCGAAACCAAAACACCAAATTTATTTTCATCTGGAATCGTAATTTTTCCGTTACGGGTTAAAGAAGGAATGGGTTTACCGTATGCCCAAATCATTTCGGGAGTAAATCCGGCGAAATTATAAACTTTTAATTGGGTTTCTTTCTGCCAATCATTTAATAATGCCGTGCTTTTGTATTCGGGATTGTGGACAAGGGCTTTTGAAACAGGTAAGCCGAAAGTTGTTACCGAAGCAATAAAAGCAAGGGTTAAATAAAAAACCAAAGGTATGTTTCTATTACGTAATTCTTTAAAAATGAATATTCCTATCACAAATAAACTTATAGACAACGCAACAAACCAAAACCAATAACCCGAAAGTTTTTCGCCTAAAAACCAATATCCGGCTATTGGAAAACTTATTCCGATAAGGGCAATGAGCATAAAATTAAAATACACCGGAAGGGTTTCTCTTTTATCCGTTATAGTTTTAAATTTTCTGAATAAATATTCGATATAAAAACCGGTATTTAACGCCAACGGAATAAGCACCGGAAGCAAATAACGTGCTTTTTTTTCGGGAATAAGCGACAACAATATCACCGAACTAAGCGTCCATATTAAAGTAAATGTGTACGCTTTTTTATTAAAAACTTTGTTTTTTAAATAGGGGTAAAGTAAGCTAACAAAAGCCGGAATTGTCCATATTCCGCTTTGCGTAAAAAAACTCCAATAGTAATAAAAGGGTCTTACATTGTAGCTACTCCAATTGGAGGCTTCTTTTCGGGTTATTTTAAGAGCGACTTGTGCATCGTAGGCATAAACATACCAATGCCACCAACCGGAAACTACAACACTTACTATAATAAACGCCAGTAACGGCAACCACTTGGTTTTAAAATTCCGGTATTTATATACCACTCCATAGGCAATAAGAAACGGAAGCCACAGTGCATATAACGAAACGGGTCCTTTACTCATAAACGAAAAACCGAAAAACAATCCGGCGAGTACTGCTCTTTGGTATAATTTTTTATTTTCAGAAAAAAATAAAAATAATTGGTAAATACTCACCGCCATAAAGGCGTGGGTAAAAATATCCCATTGTCCGTTTCTTCCGGCAAAAACAATATAAAAAGAAGTCATTAAAATAAACGAACTTAGCAGCGCATAGTGTTTGTTTTTTGAAAAAAAAGCAGTTAGTTTGTATGTAGTAAATAATAACAACAAAGCCGAAAGTGCAGCCGGTAATCGCAAAGCAAAAATGTTTTTTAACCCGAAAAGCAATGCAGAAAAAGCGGTAAGCCAGGTAGGCAGAGGTGGTTTTTGATAGCGTGGTTCGGCATTTAGCGTGGTTAAAAGCCAATGTCCGTCCTGTATCATCTCACGAGCCGTAATAAAATTACGGGCTTCCATAATATTAACAACTAATACATCCGGATTTACCAATAAAACAAAAATCCAGAGCAGTGTAAGGAGTAAAAAAGGTTTATTTTGAAAGGTTTTTATCATCTTGTTTTCTCCAAATAAAAATATTTCTAAGATAAATAATTAATCCCGAACCGTGCCCTAAAAGTAAAACTGGATCTTTTCTAAAAACCGCATAGGTAATAATAAGCGATGCTCCTATAACACTTAATACCCAAAACCCCACCGGAAGATGTGATGTTTTGGCTTTTTCGCTATACAACCATTGGTAAACAAACCGAAGCGTAAAAACAATTTGTGCCACCACACCTAACAATAATAACCAAAACGGAATATCTTTATTGTTAAACAGCTCGTACATATCGTATTTACCGTTGTTATAGGCATACGCAACAATTAGTACCGGAAACAGTAATAAAAACCAGCGAAACCACTTTGGACTTTTTTGCCATTCGCCTTGTAAGTACAGGTTTCTAATGTAAATAAAATAAGTAAGCGATTGCCCGAGCATAATAGCAAAATCATCCCGAAGATAGCCGTAAACAAATAATAAAAAAGAAGCCAATAAACTGAGTTTCCAGAATAAGGAAGGGGTAACGATGCGTTTGCTTTTTTCAGATTTTATCCATTGAACCACCAAGCGGGCAGAGAATAAAAACTGAGCAACAAATCCAATGGTATAAACTATCCAATTGCTCACTTTTTATCTTTTACTTCGTAATTAATGTATTTTTTTTTCATCCAAACATAAGCAAAACAGTCTAAAAGCGGTCCTAAAAGCCGGTTCCATAAACCAAATTTTGCCTCACCTGCCACTCGCGGAAAATGCCTAACCGGAACTTGTGTAATTTTTCCGTTTTGCAATATAATCATTGCCGGTAAAAAACGATGCAGTCCTTTAAACATCGGTATTTTTTTTGCGTACTCGGTTTTAATTATTTTTAACGGGCAACCGGTGTCGTCCATACCGTCGTGGGTAAAAGCTCGCCGGATGCCGTTGGCAATTTTAGAAGACATATTTTTTATAAAAGAGTCTTTACGGTCTGCTCTTACTCCTGTGACCAAATCGTATTCGCCAATGTATTCTAGCAGTTTGTTAAAATCTTGCGGTGTGGTTTGTAAATCGGCATCAATATACCCTACCAACGGTGCTTCCACGTGGTCGAATCCCGCTTTAATTGCGGCACTTAAACCGCAATTTTTTTTAAACGAGATATAATGAAAAGCATCATTTCGATTACAAATCGCTTTCATTATCGCTTCGCTATTGTCCTTTGAGCCGTCGTTTACAAATAACACCGATGTTTTTTTATCGGCAGTTTTTATATAATCCAACATTTCTTTTTCAACGCGTTCCAGATTGTCTTCTTCATTATAAACCGGAATGACTATGGTAAAATCGTACATAAGTTGCTTTAAAATACTACTGCAAAAGTATTCCTTTTTTCAAGAATGCATAATTATTATGTAAATACCGTAAAAAGATAGTATTTTTACACTCTAATTTTATTATTTTTATGAAGGTATTAGTTACCGGAGCAGCCGGATTTATAGGTTCGCATGCCACAGAGCGAATTCACCAATTGGGAATTGAAGTAATAGGAATTGATAATTTTTCGCCTTATTACAATGTTTCCTTAAAAAAATTGAATGTACAAACGCTTATAGAAAAAGGAATTTCGTTTATAGAAGCCGATTTGCGAACAGCAAATTTAGCCACCGTTATTCCTGAAGATACCACACATATTATTCATTTTGCCGGGCAGCCAGGAATTTCACAAACCAGTACCTTTGAAGATTATTTCACCAATAATTTTATTGCCACACAAAGATTGTTATCGCTTTTTGAAACGTTTGAAAACAAACCGTATTTTATAAATATTGCTACTTCTTCAATTTACGGTTTGTACGCAACCTTAACAGAAGACCAAGCACCTTTACCGGCTTCATGGTACGGCGTAACCAAATTGGCAGCAGAACAGTTGGTGTTAGCTTATTCTCGTCGAAACTTACAACAAGGCACCTCGTTACGATTGTATTCGGTGTACGGACCTCGTGAACGCCCCGATAAACTTTATACTCGATTAATAGATTGCGGATTAAATAAGAAACCCTTTCCGCTTTATGAAGGAAGTGAAAAACACCTTAGAAGTTTTACCTATGTACAAGATATTATAGACGGAATTGTAAGTGTTTTTGGAAAAGAAGACGCTTGTAACGGTGAAATATTTAATTTAGGTACCGAAGAAGAAAATTCAACAGCCACCGGAATTAAAACCGTTGAAGAACTATTAAACACAACTATAGAAATAGAAAATAAACCGGCAAGACCGGGTGACCAATCGCGCACCAAAGCCAATATTGACAAAGCCAGACGAGTTTTAAACTACAACCCGAAAACCTCTTTAAAAGAGGGACTGGAACACCAAGTTATTTGGTTTAAAGAAAATTTTACGTAACCCGAAAATGAAACTTTTCCCGCAACGATATCGTTTGTTAAAGTATTTTGTTTTAACCTTTTTAGTACTGTCTACATTGCTTCGTTTTGTGTTTCTTTTTTGGAACTTTTCAGAAGTCGATAAATCGTTTTTTAAAATGGGAAATACGCTTACCTATGGATTTTTGTTCGATTTGGGAACAGTTTCCTTTTTTGCTATTCCTTATGCGCTGTATCTATTACTTTTACCCAAACGGTTTTACGGAAGCCTGTTGGATAAAATTGTAACGTATTTTGGTTATACATTAGGGCTTATAATTTTTCTGTTTTCCTTTTTTGCCGAAATTACTTTTTGGGAAGAATTTAAACGCAGGTTTAACTTTATAGCTGTTGATTATCTAATTTATACCTACGAAGTAGTAAAAAATATTAACGAGTCGTATCCTATCCCGTTGTTAGTAGGAGGGATTTTAATGCTTACGGCAATCCTTCTTTTTATTACAAAACGTAAAGGCATTTTTACGCAAACCTTTATTGCAAACACTTCGTTTAAACAAAAAATTTTTCCCACCTTATTTTTTATTATTGTAGCGGTAGCTTCAGTTACGATGATGAGTAATAAAACTGCAGAGTTTTCGCAAAACCGATACAATAATGAATTGGCTAAAACCGGAATTTATTCGTTTTTTGCCGCTTTTAGAAACAACGAACTATCCTATACCGAATTTTACGCAACTATTGATGAAGAAGAAGCCTTTGAGATACAAAAGAAGGCTTTTCAACAAGCCGGTGATAGTTTGTTTAATCCCAACGAAAAATCTATTTACAGACTGGTAAAAAACAACGATACATTACCCGAAAAATATCCCAATGTTATCTTTATTTGTGTTGAAAGCTTAAGTGCCAAATTTTTAGGAAGTTTTGGAAACAAGCAAAACATTACTCCGGTTTTAGATTCGTTAGCCAAAGAAAACATCCTGTTTACCAATCTTTTTGCTACCGGAACCCGTACTGTACGAGGAATGGAAGCCATTACGCTTTCTATTCCACCCACTCCCGGAAGAAGTATTGTAAAACGAAAAAACAATACCGGATTATTTACCATTGGTGACGTGTTTACACAAAAAGGGTACGAACGAAATTTCTTTTACGGTGGCGATGGGTATTTTGATAACATGAACACTTTTTTTGGCGGAAATGGTTTTAATATCATTGACAGAGGACGCGGTTTTCTAATAGACAGTGCCATTAAAACCAAACGTACTAATATTGAAGACCAAGAAGTAACTTTTGAAAATGCGTGGGGCGTATGTGATGAAGATATATACAATAAAGTACTGCAACAAGCCGATATTGCGTATGCAAATAACAAACGATTTTTTGATTTTGTGATGACAACCTCCAATCATAGACCCTACACCTATCCTGAAAATAAAATAGACATTCCTTCGGGGACAGGAAGAAACGGCGCCGTAAAATACACCGATTATGCTATCGGACAGTTGTTAAAAAAAGCCCAAACCAAACCTTGGTATAAAAACACGGTTTTTGTTATTATGGCAGACCATTGTGCTTCCAGTGCGGGCAGACAAGCATTAGATGTAAAAAATTACCGAATCCCGACGATTATTGTAAATGCACCTTTACCTTCCCAAAAAATAAAAAAAATGACCTCTCAGATAGATTTATTTCCCACTTTGTTTGGAATGTTTAATTGGAACTATAACTCAAACCTTTATGGAGTAAATATTTTGCAAAATGAAGTAAATGGTAACCGCGCTTTAATTGGTAATTACAGAAAATTAGGATTGTTAAAAACCGATAGTTTATTGGTTTTAAGTAACCGGAAAAGAGTTGATTTTTTTAAATGGAATAAACAAACAAATGAGCTTTTACCACTCCATCAAGAAGAATCATTTTATAAAAACACGGTATCCTATTATCAAACCGCAGATTATTTGTTCGGAACAGGAGGGCTTAAATTAAGCAATCTAGAAAAGCAGTAGTACTTTAGGAATATAAATAATTCCGGCAACGATAAGAGCTGCAATAGCAGTAAAAAAAACAGCACCGGCAGCTACATCTTTAATATACCCTATTTTTTTATGATATTCGGGGTGAATGAAGTTTGCAATTTCTTCGGTAGCCGTATTTACACCTTCTAAACCCATTACTAAGCCAATAGTGAGAATCTGAATCATCCATTCGGTTTTAGAAATATCAAAATAAAATCCCAAAATAATACTTGCTAATGCAAAAATAGCTTGAACCTTTATACTGGATTCATTTTTAAGAAGCATCCAAGCACCTTTAAAAGCCCAACCAATGCTTCGGATTCGATTTTTAAGAAAACTTTCTTTGTGATTCATAAATTTATTTTGGCAAATATACTAACTACAAAATAGTATAAATGAAGTATTAACTAACTACTCAATTTTATTTATTGGTGGTTAAAACTTTAAATTCCCATGGTTTGAAATTTTGTTTGGTTTTATTTAATTCGCTTTTATGATTACTAAGTGTGGTTTTAAAATTTTGCGGTATAGTTAAAGAGAACGCAACGTTTTCCGGGCTTAAATTTGCGATATAGATAATTTCTGAATTATTTTTTATTTTTTTTATTGCTAAAATTTTATTGTCATTGTTTGTGTGTAAACGTTCGTATTTTGCCGCTTTTTTCCCTCCGTTTAGTGCCGGAAAATTATTTTTTAAGTGTCCGAGCTTACTTAGAATATCCCAAATTTTTCCTTTTGTTTTCGGGATTGAGTCTTTTTCAAAAAATTTAAGTCTGTGATTTAAGTTGTATTCTTGTCCGCTATATATTAAAGGCATACCGGGTGTTATGTATGTTAATGCCAGTAGTGCTTCCGAGGCATCTCCCAGTCTTTCTTTTATGGTTCCGTTCCAGGAATTTTCATCATGGTTGGTTATAAAATTTAAAAGAATATCGTCATTTTGGTACACGGTATCAATTTTTTTTATGTAGTTATCCCAATCGGAAACGGTTTTCTTTTGTTGGGCTATTTCGTTCATAATATGATGTCCTTCCCAAGCGTAAGCCATATCAAATAAATTATCTTTTAAAAGTTCGGGTTCCCAAGCTTCAGCCAACATAATGATGTTTTTTTGTTTTCTAAGTTCGGGTATTGCTTTTTTCCAAAATTCTAAAGGGACAGATCCGGCAACATCACATCTGAAACCGTCTATGTTGTGGTTTGTTATCCAATATTTCATTTCGTTAATCATATTGATATGTAACTCGTTATTTGAGTAGTCTAAGTCTGCAACATCTGTCCAGCCTATTGAACTTCCGTCATCATTAAGAGGGTCTGTTATTTCTCCGTTATTGTTTTTTGTATAAAATTCGGGATGTTCTTTTATCCAATGATGATCCCATCCTGTGTGATTTGCAACCCAGTCTAATATTACTAACATTCCGTTGTTATGGGCAGTTTTTATTAGTTTGTTTAAATCTTCTTTTGTTCCTAAATCCGGGTTTATTTCTTTATAATTTGCTACTGCATAAGGGCTTCCCAAGTATTTCTTTTGTTCTTTTTTGTCTTTGATTTCGGAAACCAATAAATCACCTTTGGCTTTTCTTTTTTCAGCAGAAATGGGGTGTATAGGCATAAGCCAAATGATTTTTACGCCTAATTTTTTTAGTTCCGGGATGTCTTTTGTAAACGAATTAAAATCGCCTTTGGGTGAGTATTGTCTTATATTGGCTTCGTATAAAACTCCGGTTTCTAAAATATTGTTAATATCTATTTTTGTTGTGTTTTGTTTTTTGTTTGGGGTTATTGTTTTTTTAGATTTTGTGTTTTGATTACAAGCGGTTAAACCTACAATTAAATATAAAAATATAATTATTTGTTTTTTCATTATTTATTTGTTTTTATTATTTTATAACTATTGGGTGTTACAGATGTATTTAAGTATTTGATGGTGTCTGTTGATTTGTTAAAAATTGCCGTTACCGTTTCGTTAAAATACTGTCGTTTTATGATTAAAGTCTTGTTATTAACGCTTTTTATTTCGGTTGTTCCGTATTGCAAAGCCATTGAGTTTCTACGTTGAAATATAAGTTTTTGTATTTGATTTTTTAATTTTTGTTGGTTGTTGCTTAAATTAAATTTCATCATTTTTCTGTTATCGGGATCGTTGGCTCCTATGCTTCCGTATTCATCTCCGTAGTAAATACAAGGTATTCCGGGAATGATTAGGTTAAATGCGTGTAACATGGCCAGTTTGCTATATGCTGTTGTATCGGTTAGTGTAATTTTTCGTGTCCATCCGGCTTTTTTCGAGTCTTCGTTAAATTTTACGTCTCCGGAGGCATAACTTATAAAACGGGTTCTGTCTTGATTTCCTGTAATGTTTCCCATTAAATGATGATATCCGTAGTAGTTTAAAGATTGTTGCAGTGAGTTTGCCAAGTTTTTGAGGTTGGCATTTTGTTTTGCGAAAGCTTGTACAGAGGCATCGTAAAGATTAAAATCAAATTGACTGTTTAGCATTCCGGTATTTATATAACTTCTTATTAATTCCGGGCTTCCGTAGGTTTCGCCAATTTGAAAGATAGGACGATTGGTTTGTTGTTTTATTTTTTTTGTTAATGTTCTCCAAAAGTTTAATTGGATGTGTTTGGTTGCATCATGTCTAAATCCGTCTAAATTGTAGTGCGTAACCCAGTACAAAGCCGAATCTGTCATTTTTTCGACTACTTCTTGGTTGCTAAAATCAAGTGTTGGTAAAAAAGTGTCGAACCAAGTGGTTAATCTGTGTTCATCCCATTTTTCTGTATTTAATGTACCGTCCGGGAGGTAAAGTGGTGTTGCCCATTCGGGGTGTTTTTTATAAAGCGGGTGTTCTTTGTGAACGTGATTTGCAACGTAATCTAAAATGATATTAATGTTTTGTTTGTGGGCTTCTGATATTAATTGTTTAAAAGTTTTTTCGTCTCCGAAACGATGATCTATTTTTGTGTTTGAAATAGGCCAGTAACCGTGATAGGCAGAGAACTTTGTTAATGGGTTTTTCCATAATCCGTATGCTTTTTCAGGATTTTGTGTGATGGGAGAGAGCCAGAGTGTATTTATTCCTAAGTTTGAAAAATAACCTTCTTGAAGTTTTTTTAATACTCCTTGAAGATCGCCTCCGTAATAATTTACTTTTGGTAAAACACTGTCGTTTTTGATTTTTCGGGTGTTTTTTTTATTTCCGTCAAAAAAACGATCTACCATTAAAAAATACATGATTTGTGTATGAAAATCTGTTCTTTTTAATAATGACGGGTCTGTGATTATTTGCCCGTTATTTAAAGGAATTAATATGTCGTTACTTCTTCCGTATTGGTTTGAGGTGTATATTCTAATTTGAGAGCGTCCCTTATTTTTTATTTTAGGTATTGTTATTTTGTAAGTTGTATCTCCTTTGCGGTTGTGTATTTGGTGAAGTAAATAGTTGTTAATGTAAACGTATAGGTGTGTGAATGGCTTTTTTGATTTTACCGTAAAATTGTTATTAACTAGATTTGATGTTGTTATAAAAGGAACTTTATCGCTATTTGTATCAATTTTCAGGATTGAGTTGGTGCCACCCATTCCGTTGTCGATTGTGTCGGGATTGTTTGGGTCGGGTATTTCTTTTTCGTTAACAACAAATACGTATTGATGGTTGCCCGGATTTACTTTGGATGTGTAAGACCATAAACCATTGTTATAATGTAGTGGCTTTTGTTGCCAGTTGGTAAATTCTCCTTTTATTTTTACTGTATTAAATTTCTTATTTTTATCGGGTAAGGTTATGGTAACCTGTGTTTTATTGCTTTTAAATATCGGGATGTCGTTGGCAGTTCCGTTTGTCCATACTCTTAAATTGGTTACATTCGGAGTGTTTTTATTTACTTTAAGTTGTACTTTTTTGTTTTCTTCTATTAATACTGCATCGTAATGATTGTTTTTTCCGATAGAGTCTATTTTTGAAACGTCTAAAAAATAATCTGACAAAAGCACATCGCCACCTTCATATTCTAAAAAAACAGGTGTAGCCAATCCTTTTATGCCAGATTGTATATCTAAGATATTTTGACTTGTATTACAGGAGAATATTATGATTACGGCAAGTATAATGAAAGTTTTTTTCATTTGTCTGTTTTTTTGTTTAATAGCGATGTCTCAAAAAGTGTAAGTTTTAATAATCGGTTTTTTTCTTTTCTGAACAAAAACCCGTTAGGTTGTATTTTATTGAAATTCTACAATCATTGGTGTTTTGGCGTTAATTTGTAATTTATTTTGTAAAGAAACAGTTTTTCCGGAAATGATTTCTTTTCCAGTTTTTGAGTTTTTGATTATTTCATTAAATCGTTTCAGGTCTAATTCTTGTTTTTGCAGACTGTTGTTTAGTACTATCATTACTTTTTCAAAATCGTTATATCTAAAATAGACATAGACATTATTTTGAGGGATAAATTGCATTGTTTTTCCGGTATGAATAACTTTTTTTAATTTTCTCCAGTTAAATATTTTTTTAGTAAAACTGAAGTATTCGTTTTGCGATTTTGTGCGACCTGAATATGTGAATGCGTTGTTTGCATCGCTGCTCCAACCTCCCGGAAAATCTTTTCTTATGTCTCCGTCGCCGTTTTTATCTTTATTTCCGGTCATTCCTATTTCGTCACCGTAATAGAATTGAGGTATGCCGCGTGCCGTTGCTATAAGGGTTATGGCAAGTTTGTATTTATTTATGTCGTTGTGGTAAATTTCGTTAATTCTGTTTGTGTCATGGTTTCCTGCAAATATCATTATGTTGTTTATGTTCGGATATAAAAAATCGTTTGCAAAATTTTCATAAACTTTTATTAAACCGTCAAACCAGGTGGCTTTATCTTCGTTAAATACGGTAGTTATTGCATCATGAAGGGTAAAATCCATAACACTGGGCAAATAGGAGTTGTAATTTTGTATCAAACCAATTTTACTGTCTTTCTGCCAATAGGCTATTTGTGATTGGTTGTGCATCCAAACTTCACCTACAATATTAATGTATGGGTATTCTTCGGTTATGGCTTTTGTCCATTTTGCAATGGCTTCTTTATTGTTGTAAGAATAGGTGTCAACCCGAAGCCCGTCCAAATCTGCATATTCTATCCACCAGATAGCATTTTGAGTTATGTATTTTAATACTAACGGGTTGGTTTGATTAATATCGGGCATTGTAGTGTCAAACCAACCGTTTGTACAGGCATTGGTGTCGTTAATTGAAGCATTTGGATCAAACTGGGTAGTCATTCTGTAGTTACTGCGTCGAAATCCTTTTTCGCCGTTTTTCCAATAGTGTATCCAATCTTTTGTTGGTAAATCTTTTATTATCCAATGTTGACTTCCCCAGTGATTTGTTACATAATCCATAATAAGTTTCATATTTCTGTTATGCAATTCTGTGGCAAGTTGTTTATAGTCTTCATTAGTTCCGTAACGCGGATCAATTTTATAAAGATTACTTTGTGCATAGGTGTGATAGGAATATTGTGGTTCGTTATCTTCTAATAAGGGTGTGCTCCAAATAGCGGTAAATCCTAGATCTTTAATATAGTCTAAATGATTTATTATTCCTTGAATATCTCCTCCATGTCTTCCGTCGGGGTTTTGTCGGTTCACTTTTTCGTAAGTGTTGTTTGTATTGTCATTTTCAGGGTTTCCGTTTGCAAATCTGTCCGGCATTAATAAATAAATTGCATCTTCCGAACTAAATCCTTTTCGTAAGGCAGCGTTTTTTCTTCTTTTTTTGAATTCGTACGATATTTCTTGTATTATTCTTGTGTTTTCTGAAAATGAAAGCTTGATGTACCCCGGTTTTACTTTTTTAGTATTGATTGTAATGAACAGATAATTCGGGTTTTCGGTTTTTATAACACTGGTAATCCGAGCTTCTTTGGAAACGGAAATAGTATAATGGGAAATGTTTTTTCCGTAAACTAAAAGTTGTAATTCGGGGTTTTTCATATTACTCCACCAAAAGGGAGGTTCGATTTTTTCAATTTGTGAAAAAACAGTGTTTATTGTTAATAGGACGGTAAAGAGAGTTATTTTTTTCATTTGCTATAAGATGCGTAAATCTTTTTAAAAAGTACTTAAATGTATGTTGGTTGTGATTTTTAATACAATCTAAACATTGTTTTTTTGGTAAACAATAGGTGAAAATCTTGTATTTGTAAAATATGCAGATAGATTTTATTAATATTCTATTTCCGGTTTATATTTTTTTCGATATATTTCATAATCCAAATCGGTTTCTAAGAAGTGTTTTATTAACCAGTTTTGCAAAAAATCTATAATTTGCTTTATGTTAGGAGTGGTTCCGGATAATAGTTCAAGATTTAGTTGTGTTATTTTTTTTAAAAACAGCTTGTGTATTTTTTTGTGTTTTTTTATATCGGGGTATGCCATTCGCTCCATATAATCTTCTTCATGTTTAAAATGGGTTACCGAATAATTGTAAAGTTTTGATAAGATATTCAAATATCCTTCGTTTGTATTATTATCGTTAGCGCAATAGTCTGCAAGGTCGTTGTAAATCTCTATCAAATATTGATGTTCTTTATCAACGCCTTCGCAACCTACGGAAAAAACTTCGTTCCAAATTATTTTTTCAGCATCGCATGCAGTCATAATCGTATAAATGGTATTTAGTTATAAATTTTTATAAAAATAAGATTTTTTTTCATTTTTTAAAA
>JALWKK010000007.1:0-59935 GCA_027081505.1 Flavobacteriaceae bacterium | reverse complement strand
GATATATAGTTTAGTTATTTTTTGTTTAAAAATACTTTTATGCTTGGATAAATGGTCAAGGTTTTATTGTTTACCAAAATTTTCAGCTTATTAGTTGCTTCCAGTTCAAATTTTGTTTCTGTTTGTGTTGTTGTAACTTTGATAATGTGGTTTCTGTAGTTAATTTTAAAAGAGTAGGCTTTCCATTGTTTTGGTATTTTCGGGTCAAAGGATAAGGTATTATTTACTATTCTCATACCGCCAAATCCTTCAACAATACTCATCCAGGTACCTGCCATAGAGGTTATATGCAGTCCTTCTTCTACTTCGTGGTTATAATCGTCTAAATCTAATCTTGAGGTTTGCAGATAAAAATTATAGGCTTGGTCTATTCGGTTTAATTTTGCAGACAGGATGCTATGAACACAGGGTGATAAAGAGCTTTCGTGAACTGTAAACGGTTCGTAAAAGTCAAAATGATTTTTGAGTTCTTCTGTTGTAAAATGGTCTTCAAAGAAGTAAAATCCTTGTAAAACGTCTGCTTGTTTGATGTAAGGTGATCGTAAAATTTTATCCCACGACCAGTTTTGGTTGATGGGTCGTTGATTTTTATCTAAATTAGAAACGGTAAAAAGTTCTTTATCAAGGAAACCGTCTTGTTGTAAATATACATTGTATTTTTTTGAAAAAGGGAAATAGATATTTTCTGCCACATCGCTCCATTTTTCAATTTCGGCATTAGATAGTTTTGTTTTATTTAACACTCTAACATAGTCGTTTGGGTATAATTCTTTAACTTTTTCGATGCATTTAATGCAATAATTAATACACCATCTTGATATGTAGTTTGTGTACCAATTATTGTTTACATTATTTTCGTATTCGTTTGGTCCTGTTACACCAAGAATAACATATTTGTTTTTTTCTTCTGAAAAATTTGCTCTTTGATACCAAAATCGTGCTATTGCAATAAGAACTTCCAGTCCTTTTTCGGGGATATAACCGAAATCTGAAGTGTATCTAACGTAGTTATAGATAGCAAAAGCGATGGCTCCGTTGCGGTGAATTTCTTCAAAAGTTATTTCCCATTCGTTATGGCATTCTTCACCGTTCATTGTAACCATCGGGTATAATGCGGCTCCGTTACTAAATCCTAATTTGGTTGCATTTTCTATAGCTTTTTCTAAATGATTATACCTGTAAATGAGCAGGTTTCGGGCTACTTTTTGATTTTTTGTTGCCATGTAAAACGGCAGGCAGTATGCTTCGGTATCCCAATATGTGCTTCCTCCGTATTTTTCGCCTGTAAATCCTTTTGGACCGATATTTAGCCTATGATCTTTTCCAGAATAAGTTTGGTTAAGATGAAAGATGTTAAATCTTATTCCTTGTTGCGCTTTTGTATCGCCAACTATGGAAATATCTGATGTTTCCCAAATTTTTTCCCAAGATTTTTCTTGTAGTTTTAATAATTTGTTAAACCCTAAACTTGTGGCTTTTTCTAATACGTTTTTTGAAGCAGTTGTAAGATTTTCAGTAGGATGGTTTGTAGAAACGCAATAACCGCCGTACTTAATAAGTGTAGCGGTTTGATTTTTTTTTGCTACTGTTGTGTATTTAAAACCTAAAAAACCTTCTTTTTCTATGATGTCAAAACCTATTGTGAGTTCTTTTTTGTTTAAATAGATTTCAGATTGCATATGGGTGCAAACATTAAAGTTGGTTTTTAAAGTTTTTGTGCGAATAAAACCTTGAGAGCTATTTTTTTCGGTATTCAGAACTTCCCAAAATTTTTCGTCCCAATTTGCGTCTTCATTTGTTACATTGGCATCAATGTACGGGATTATTGTTAAGTTAATATCTGCATTTAAGGGTTTAACTGTATATTTTATAACGCCTATTTCCTCAATTTCTAAGGATAAAAAGCGTGCAACATTAACTTGTATTTTAATATCGTTGTTTAGAGTTGCGACAAAAGTTCTGTAATAAATACCGTTTTTCATATCTAATTCTCTTTTAAAATCAGATACTTCTTTGCAGGTGTTCAGGTCAAGGGTTTGGTTGTTAATAATTACTTTTATTCCGATCCAGTTTGGAGCATTTAATACCTTTGCAAAATATTCGGGATATCCGTTTTTCCACCAGCCTACTTTGGTTTTGTCGGGGTAATAAATACCGGCGATGTAACTTCCTTGAAAGGTTTTTCCGGAGTAATCTTCTTCAAAATTTGCTCGTTGTCCCATGGCACCGTTTCCAAGACTAAAAAGGCTTTCGGAAGATTTAACCCTGTTAGGGTCAAAACCTTCTTCAATAATAGACCACTCGTCGGGTTTTATGTAGTTTTGGTTCATTTTATTCTAAGTACTTAAATTTTTAGTTATTTATAAGTTTAAGAAGAAATTCATTTTTAATTTCAGTGAAATCCTTAAAGTTATAATGAGCATCTGATAAGGTTTTTTTATCACCTATTCCAATGCTAATCATTCCTCCCGAATTTGCTGCTTGTATTCCGGCAACAGAGTCTTCAAAAACAATACATTTTTCAGGTGGTAATTTTAGGTATTTTGCAGCGTTTAAAAATACTTCTGGATTGGGTTTTGTTTTAGTAACCGAATTTCCGTCGATTATCGTTTCAAAAAAATGTGTTAACTGTATTTTTTCTATAATGATTTTTGCATTTTTACTTGCAGAACCCAATGCTATTTGTTGATTATTGTTTTTAAGCCATTTTAGTGTGTTAACTACGTTTGGTAATATATCATTTTCTGTCATTTTAGAGATATAGTGTAGGTAATCGTTGTTTTTTTTCTCCAGCAAATGGTTAAATATCTCTTTAGTAACCGTGAGATTTTTCCAAGATAATATTTTTTTTAAAGAGTCTGTTCTGCTCACTCCCTTTAATTGCTCATTTTTTATTTCTGAAAAAGGTATTTCCAGTTGGTCGGCTATTTTTTTCCAAGCCAGATAATGATATATGGCGGTGTTTACTATTACTCCATCCAAGTCAAAAATAAATCCTTTTTTTTGCATTCTTTTATAGTTCAGTTTGGTATCTAATAGCGTGAGGATTAGTAATTGTTAGATTTAATAAGCCTGCAATAATAAGGCTAATGCCGGCAATTATCATTGCATTAATACTATCTTCGCCAATGAGTTTATACACAAAGTTGATTCCGCCCAGGGCTGCTACTATTTGAGGGATTACGATAAACATATTAAAAATACCCATAAAAACTCCCATTTTTTTGGGATTCACAGAGCTTGATAACATAGCATAAGGCATAGACAATATACTACCCCAAGCAAAACCAACAAGAACAAAGCAAATAATTAACCATTTTGGATTCGGGATATAATACATAAGCAAGAAGCCTATACCGCCTAAAGTTAGCGAAACAAGGTGTACATATTTTCTATTGATTGTTCTTTTGGATGTGTAAAACGTCAGTAATAAAGCAAAAGCCATTGAGGATAAACCGTAAATTCCCATATAGGAGCCTACCAGATTTGAAGATTTTTGAAAAGCGGTATTTGCCGTATCAAATTCTTTTGCTTCGGAAGGGTTTTCCATATCAAAATTGGCTTCGATTGGAATTGGAGTTTTAAAAACGTGTTCGGTAAGTGCAGGATTAGCCATACTCCACATACTGAAAAAAGCAAACCAACTGAAAAATTGAATGATTCCCAATTTTTTCATAGTTTTGGGCATCGATTTAATATTTCCTAAAATATCTGAAATGAAATTATTCTTTTTCTTTTTTTCCTCAATAAAGGCATCTAGGTCATCCGGAGGGTATTCAGTGGTGCTGAAAACAGTATAAAGAATACTAAAAAGAAAAACAAAAGCTCCAATGGCAAATGCTACTTTAACAGACATAGGAACCACTCCGGCCGGTGCTTGATCGCTTATGCCCAGTTTTGATACCACCCAAGGCAGATTACTGGCAACCCAAGTTCCTATACCGATAATTAGAGTTTGCACAACAAAACCGTAAGATCGTTGAGATTCGGGAAGTTTGTCTGCTACTAAAGCTCTAAAAGGCTCCATTGAAATATTAATCGAAGCATCTAATATCCATAAAAAACCTACCGCAATCCACAGGGCAGGAGAATGTGGTACAAAAAATAAAGCTATTGAGCTTAAGATAGCACCAATTAAAAAATAAGGTCTTCTTCTTCCCCAGCGAGGACTCCAAGTGCGATCGCTTAGATATCCTATAATGGGCTGAACTATTAATCCCGTTAACGGGGCGGCAATCCAAAGTAACGGTATGTCATCTTTGGAGGCTCCTAATGTTTGAAAAATTCTGGACATGAATCCGCCTTGTAAAGCAAATCCGAATTGAATACCAAGGAAACCGAAACTCATGTTCCAAATTTCCCAAAAACTTAACTTTGGTTTTTGCATATCAAAACTTATTTAACAGGAAGTAAAAATATAAGTCTTGACATATCGGGGGTAAATATAAGGTTTTTTTTTAAAACCGAATGTTTTTTAACAAATAAGCGTGGATTCTCTTTCAATCAATTCGGTCTCAATGATAATGGTTTGATAGGAATTCTTAGAGACTTTGCCTTCCAACCGATTTATTAACAAATTAGCCGACTTTTCTCCTATTAACCTACCGTGCTGACTGATAGTGGTGAGGCTTGGAGTAGAAAATCTAGATAACACACCGTCTGTAAAACCTATTACTTTGATGTCTTGAGGGATTTTTTTATTTAGTTTTCGAGCTGCCTTAATTGCCGTTAAAGCATAAATTTCATTAACACAGAAAATTCCGTCTATTTCAAAATTGGATTTTAAAAATTTACTAATTTTGGTCTCTAACAGTTTTAGATTACTATCATTATCAAGTGTATCTTCCAATTTTAAAATCAAATCGCTGTTAACGTTTACATTATTTTCTTTTAAAGCTTTTAAATAACCTTTTGTCCTTAATTTTCCAACGCTTACATAATCTTTGGTGGTGATAATAGCTATTTTTTTACAGCCTAATGATAACAATTTTGACACGGATTTTTTGGCTGCTTCTTCGTCGTCAACAATAACTTTATCACAATTAATTTCGGGTATTACTCTATCAAACATTACCACAGGTGTGTTTTGATTTATGGTTTCTCTTAAGTGTTCGTAATTTTTTAATAATTGGGTTTCGTTTGCAACAGAAAGAATAAAACCATCAATGCTACCATTGGAGAGTGTTTTCATATTACTAACTTCTTTTTCAAAAGAATCATTTGATAAACCTATTATAACATTATATCCTTTTTTATTTGCCACATTTTCTATACCACTAATAACAGTTGTAAAAAAATAATGTACTATTTGAGGTATAATAACTCCAATAGTCATTGTTTTTCGGTTTTTTAAACTTAGTGCAATGTTATTAGGTTTGTAGTTGTAAAAAGAAGCAAACGCTTTAATTTTTTCGCGAGTTTCAGCACTTATTTCATTACTGTCTTTTAGTGCTTTGGAAACTGTAGAAATAGAAACATCCAGCTCTTTTGCAATTTTTTTTAGGGTTAGTTTTTGCATAAAACAAAATACGTTTTAAAATACTATAATGCGGATTTATCAAAGAAGATAAAATAAACACCTTAAAGGTACAATTTTTTTATGAAAAATTAATTTTTCATCAAGTTTTTGATTGTTAAAGATAGGATAGTTTAGAAAAACTTATTAACACGAAAACGTTTTCGGTTATTTTTTTATTATTTTTTCAGATAAAATCAATTAAATTTGAAGTGGAAGTAAAAATATAATGCTTGTTTAATAATAACAAAATTTAATTCTATCTAAATGGAACAGTTTTTTAAAAGATATTTATTAATCTTATTGTTTATGCCCTTATGTATGGTAGCACAAACTACCGTAACCGGTACTGTAACCGAAAAACAAACCGGAATGGTGCTTCCCGGCGTTGATGTTATAGTGAAGGGGACTACCAACGGCACGGTAACTAATTTTGAAGGAAATTATTCTCTAGACAATGTAAAGGAAGGTGATGAAATTGTTTTTTCCTATATAGGTTTTAAAACGGTATCGGTTGTCTTTTCAGGACAAAAAAATATAAATGTTGCTTTTGAAGAAGATGTAGCCCAACTTGACACTGTTGTTTTAATAGGATACGGCTCAACTAAAAAGCAAGACGCAACAGGAGCTGTAGAAAAAATTTCTACCGAAAAATTTAACAAAGGCTCAATAGTTTCTCCCGACCAGTTAATATCAGGAAAATCCGCCGGTGTGAGAATTACCAGCGGAGGCGGAGCTCCCGGAGAAGGGTCCGAAATTAGAATTAGAGGCGGAGCATCACTCTCGGCAAATAATTCTCCTTTAATTGTTGTCGATGGTATTCCGTTAGACCAAAGAGGCGTACAGGGAGTTAGAAACCAACTAAACTCCATAAACCCTAACGAAATTGAAGATTTTGTTATTCTAAAAGATGCCTCTGCAACCGCAATATACGGCTCTAGAGCTTCTAATGGTGTCATTTTAATTACAACAAAGAAAGCAAGAAAAAACTCAAAATTTGTAATTGATTACGGATATCAATTCTCTGTAGAAAATTTAATAGATAAAGTACCTGTGTTTTCTTCAAACGAATTTATTAACCTAATAAATAATATACCCGGTGAAGATACATCTCTCTTAGGAAATGACAGTACAGACTGGCAAGATCAAATTTACAAAACGGCAACCGGTGGTATACACGATGTTACCTTTTCGCAAGGGTTTAAAAATTTTACTTACAGGGTTAATTACAACAACACAAACAGACAAGGGATTTTGAAGAAAGATTTATACACCCGTAATGCGCTTAATGTTAATTTAACAGGAAATTTATTTGACAATCATTTAAAACTAAACCTCACATCTAAAGGAAGCTTTGATGATAACTCTTTTGCAAACAGAGGAGCAATTGGCAATGCAATACGCTTTGACCCTTCACAACCTGTTTATCAGGAAGGAAGCCCTTTTGACGGGTTTTTTGAATATGTTGACGGTAGTGGTAATGTAATTGCTTTGGCACCCAGAAACCCACTTGCTTTATTAAGACAATCTCAAAACAAAGCCAGAAACAAAAGAAACATAACAAACCTTAACACAACCTTTAGATTTCCCTTCTTACCCGAATTAAAATTTATTTCAAATGCAGGTTTTGACTATTCAGAGCTAAAAGGTGAAGAATACATACAGGCTTCTTCGGCAACACAAGAAAACGGCGAATTTAAAAACTTTTACTCCGGCTTAAACAGAAATACCAATCTTGACCTAATCTTAAAATATAATAATGAAATAACTTCTTTAAAAACAAATTATGAAATTACAGCCGGACATACCTTTCAAGAGTTTTATATTAAATCCGAAAGAGATGTAACCGAACTTGGCGTGCTGATAACAAAACCCGTAATCATTAATCGCAATGCCTTAGAATCTTATTTCGGAAGAATAAGTTTTGATATAAATGACAAATATTTAATATCAGCCAGTTACAGACGAGACGGCTCGTCAAGGTTCTCCAAAGATAATCGTTGGGGTAACTTTCCCGCAGCTTCGGTAGGCTGGAAAATAAGCAACGAAGATTTTTTAAAAGAATCTAAAATTATCTCAAATCTTAAATTAAGAGGTGGTTACGGTATAACAGGAAATCAAGAAATAGGGCAAAATTACGGATATCTGGGTGTTTACACACCGGGCGAACCCTCTGCAAGCATCCAATTTGGAAACCAATTTATTAATACCTTAAGACCCGAAGAGTTTGATGAAAACCTTAAATGGGAAGAAACAACCCAATACAATGCCGGTTTAGATATTGGTCTTATAAACGATAAAATAAACCTCACCATCGATGGCTATTATAGAGAAACAAAAGATTTATTAGCCAGAGTTCCCGTACCTGCCGGCTCTAACCTATCAGACTTTTTGTTAACTAACGTAGGACAAACTACCAGTAGAGGACTCGAGATTGGATTAAATACCAATATAGCTTCAAACAAAAACTTTAATTGGGATATTTCTGCAAACCTTACTTTTCAAGAAGTAGAAATAACACAGTTAAATCTTAGTGGTGATTCAGAATTTTTTATACCGCAAGGCGGAATATCGGGCGGAGTTGGAAACACCATTCAGTTGTGGAAACCCGGATACGACCCAACTACATTTTTTGTTTTCAGACAAGTATATGACCAATCCGGAAACCCAATAGAAGGAGCCTATGTAGACGTAAACGGAGATAATCAAATTACCGAAGCCGATAGACAACCTTATAAAAAAGCGACCCCTGATGCCTTTGTAGGTTTAACATCTTCTTTATCTTACAAAAATTTTGATTTTAGTTTTACCTTTAGAGGCAGTTTCGGAAACTATGTATATAACAATGTAAGTTCAAATACCGGAAATTATGCAAACATTACAGATGCTCCCGGTCCTTTCTTTCAGAACGGTAATACAAATCTTTTAGATACTAATTTTCAAGATCCTCAACTATTTTCAGACTATTACATTCAAAGGGCAGATTTTGTAAAATTAGACAACCTTACCGTAGCATATACTTTTCCTTTTGAAAAAGTAAGATTTATGGCAAGCATAACAGGTACAAACCTTTTAACTTTCACCAACTACGAAGGAATAGACCCCGAAATTCCCGGAGGAATCGACAACAACTTTTATCCCAGACCAAGAGGTATTGTAGTAGGTTTAAATTTTTCTTATTAAAACAACATAAATTTATATAACAATGTATAATAGTATCAAAAAAATTCTTATTCTTTTTACATTAACACTGTTTTTTGTGTCTTGTGAAAGTAACTTAGATTTAATACCTGAAGATGACAGAAATACTTCTGCTTCAGCTTTTGACGACCCGCAGTCATACAAAGCTTTTCTCGCAAAAATTTATGCCGGAATATCTTTAAGCGGGCAACAAGGTCCGGCTGGTTCACCGGATTTGGAAGGACTTGATGAAGGTTTCTCAAACTACCTTAGGCTTTACTGGAAAATGCAAGAACTTACTACCGACGAAGCCGTAATAGGTTGGAACGATGGAACTATAAAAGATTTACACGGGCAAAACTGGACGTCCGGAAATGAATTTATACGCACAATGTATAGTCGTATAATGTATCAAATTTCTTTGTGTAACGAGTTTCTAAGGCAAACCACACCCGAGTTATTAGATGAACGAGGAGTAAGTAACGAACTAAGAGCAGACATTAATAATTATAGAGCTGAGGCGAGATTTATGAGAGCTTTAAGCTACTGGCACGCATTAGATTTATTTGCAAACCCTCCGTTTGTAACCGAAAATGACCCTATCGGAGCCTACCTGCCGGAACAAATTCAAAGAGCAGAATTGTTTAACTATATCGAGTCCGAGTTATTAGATATAGAAAACAAAATTGTGCCTGCAAGACAAAACGAATACGGAAGAGCAGACCAAGCGGCAGTATGGACATTATTAGCCAAATTATACCTAAACAGCGAAGTCTATATCGGAAGTGCCCGTTATCAAGATGTGATAAATTATTGTAATAAAATTACTTCTTCCGGTTTTTCAATTGCACAAATACCTTACAAACACCTTTTTTTGGCAGATAATGATACAAATGGCGCACAAGAAGAAACAATATTTACCATACCTTTTGATGGATTACGTACGCAATCTTACGGCGGAATGACCTTTTTAGTACATGCTGCCGTAGGAGGAGATATGAATCCAGCCGACTTTGGTATAAACGGAGGATGGGCAGGACTAAGAACAACCTCTGTTTTTGTTGAACAATTTCCGGGCGAAGAAAATTCTCCAGACAATAGAGCCCAGTTTTTTACAACAAACCAAACCAAAGAAATTTTGGATATATCAAATTTTAATCACGGATATGCCATAGAAAAATTTAGAAATGTTGACGTAAACGGAAACCCCGGATCCGATCCGAATAATTTTCCGGACACCGATTTCCCTATGTTTAGGCTTGCCGATGTTTACCTTATGTATGCAGAAGCTTATTTACGAGGCGGTGGAGGAAACGGCTCCACAGCGGTTGATTATATAAATGAAATTAGAACACGAGCCTATGGAAATTCTTCAGGAAATATATCCGAAGCAGATTTAACATTAGATTTTATTTTATCTGAAAGATCTCGTGAATTATATTGGGAAGCACACCGAAGAACAGACCTAATAAGATTTAATCAATTTTCAAGTCAAGGTATCTGGCCGTGGAAAGGAAATGTGCCGAATGGCACCACAACAGAATCCTTTAGAGACATTATGCCCATTCCGGCTTCAGACTTAGGTGTAAACCCAAACTTAGAACAAAATCCAGGTTACTAATAAATTAAAATACTTATAAAATGAAAAAAATCGCAATATTTATACTTTTCTGCTTTTCTTTAACAACTTTTAACTCTTGTGACAGCGATGACTCGGTTGTCTTTATTGCACAAGAAGCAGAAGGATTGTCTTTTACCAATAGTTTCTTATCCGAATACATTTTAACTCCTGCAACAGCATCAAACTTAGGAGAACGCTTTACTTGGAATAGCGTAGATTTTGGAGTACCGACAAATGTGTCTTATGATTTGCTGCGTTCTAATACACAAGATTTTACCGAATCACAATTGATTGATACAACATCGGATAATGAGTTGGCAATTACAATTGGTGATATGTTAGGCTACGCTGCAGAATTAGGTTTGGATGCAGATCCCGACACTCCGGAACCAAATTCCGGAACCGTATTTGTAAGACTAAGAGCTTACGTTGGCACAGGTGGAAATGAAACATTCTCCGATGTTCAAAGCCTAAACCTTATTCTACCCGAATCTGATGAAATTCCCGTAGAAGAATTACCTATGTTGGCAGTTCCAGGAAATCACCAAGGATGGGATCCTGCAAGTGCGACTCGTGTTGCAGCCGAAGGAATAGGACAAACCAATTATGAAGGCTATGCTTGGTTAGACGGAGGATATAAATTTGTAGCTCCCGATGCAGACGGCAACTTTGCTTGGGGAAATACAGATTGGGGAGACGATGGTACTTTTACAGGTGTTTTAGTTGAAACCGGTGAAGTTGACTGTGTTGCTGATGTAGCCGGATATTATAGAATTAATGCAAACACCACAGACCTTACATACAGTATTTCTCCCGCAAATTGGGGCGTACTCGGAAATGCAACACCAACAGGATGGGATAGTGATACCGATATGGTTTATGACGCTACAACAGGATTGTGGACAGTAACACTAGACCTTACAGAACAAACAGCACCCAATGATGGACTTAAATTTAGAGCAAACGATAATTGGGCATTAAACTTGGGCGATACCGGTGCAGATGGAAGCTTAGAATATGAAGGTGATAATATTGGAGTACCGCAAAGTGGGACGTATTTAATCACGTTAGATTTAAGAAACCCCAGACAATATACTTATTCCTTAGAATTACAATAGTATTACCCGAAAAATATCCTGAAGACAAATAGTTTTCGGGATATTTTTTTAACTTTTTATCACAATCATTGCCATAGTTACTTTATATTAATTTTTTTAAAATGAGAAAAATAATTCCCTATCTTTATATATTTATTACTGTTAGTACATTTGCCCAAGTTCAAACAGGGATTTTTACAGTTAGCCCACCTACATTTGCACCCACAGACGAAATTACCATTACGGTTGACAATGTAGACCCTTCACTATGGGGAGTTACAGATATTTATTTATGGACTTGGTATTATGATTTTGATTATAATTTTGCTGGAAACTCACCCACAAACGGCTCTTGGTCAAATTCGGATGAATCCCAAAAATTTACCGATAATGGAGATGGTACATTCTCCTTTACATTTACACCCTCTGTATTATTTGGAGATACAGATATCGGAAGAATAGGAGTTCTTGCAAAAGCAGATGACGGAACCGGCGACAAAAAAACCCAAGACCATTACTTTGAAGTAGGACTATTTCAAATCACACTTAATTACCCTACCGAAGCCAATACAATCATAAATCCCGGAGATATTTTACCTATTTCGGTTACTGCTTCACAAGCCGGAAATTTTGAGCTATTTGCAAACGGAACCTCTGTCGATATTCAAAACAATATCACAAATTACTCACTAAACTACTCTGTTAATGAAGACACTTGGTTTGAATTAGTTGCCGAAGACGTTATTACCGGACAAGAAAAAACAGTAACGTTTAATGTAATACTAACTCCAAACCCGCAAGAAATTCCGGTTCCAGCCGGAATGGAAGACGGATTAAATTTCGATTATAACGATCCCTCACAAGTAACACTGGTTTTATATGCTCCGGGTAAAGACTTTGTTCACGTAATTGGTAATTTTAATAATAACGATTGGCGATTAACAAACAACTTTTTACTAAACAAAGACTCGTCTCAAGATAGATTTTGGATTACACTTACCAATTTGGATGCCGGAGACTCCAACTTGCTATATCAATATGTTATAGACGGACAAATAACTGTGGCAGACCCTTATTCTACCTACATATTAGACGAATATGGCGATCCTTATATCCCGGCATCCACATTTCCGAATATTCCGGATTATCCCGTCGGAAAAACTTCTCATGCAGTAACTTGGTTCGACCTTAACGAGCAACCTTACGACTGGCAAATTACAGATTTTAACAGACCAAAACAAGACAGACTGGTTGTTTATGAATTGTTAATACGAGATTTTGACTCACAACAAAGCTATGAGGCATTAATAAATAACGGAAGACTGGATTATCTCGAAAACTTAAATGTAAATGTTCTGCACATTATGCCGGTAAGTGAATTTGACGGCAATTCAAGTTGGGGATACAATCCTGCTTTTCATATGGCTTTAGACAAGCAATACGGTAGCAAAGAAAAGTTTAAAGCCTTTGTTGATGAATGTCATGCCAGAGGTATTGCAGTTATTATAGATGTTGTTTATAACCATGCAACCGGACAAAATCCTTACTATCGAATGTGGAACGATTGTAACGGATGTTATGTTGGGCAAGCTACCCCCGAAAACCCGATTTTTAATGTAAATGACCCAAACACGGTTTTTCAATTTTTTAACGATATTAATCACGAGTCACCGGCAACACAACATTACATAGACAAACTTAACGAATATTGGTTAACCGAATTTAATTTGGATGGTTTTAGATTTGATTTTACAAAAGGATTTACAAATGTTGTTGGAGATGGAGGTGGTTATGATGCCTCTCGAATATACATACTTGAAAGAATGTACAATGCCATACGTCAAGTAGATCCTACCGCATATGTTATTCTTGAACATTTTGCACCCAATAGCGAAGAAACAGAACTAATAAACCATAGAGCAACATCAGATCCGGAAGAACCCGGTATGATGGTTTGGGCTAACCATAATTACACCTACAACGAGGCGACTATGGGATGGAACAATAACTCAAATTTTTCTTGGATATCATATTTAAACAGAGGATGGAGCACTCCGTCAAATCTTGCCTATATGCAAAGCCACGACGAAGAAAGATTGATGTATAAAAACTTGCAATGGGGAAATTCAAGCGGAAGTTATGACATTCAAGAACTTTCCACGGCTCTTGACAGAATGGAACTCGCCGGAGCATTCTTTTTTACTATACCCGGTCCTAAAATGATTTGGCAGTTTGATGAATTGGGATACGAATACAGCATTAACTATTGCCAAGACGGAACCATTAATTCAAACTGTAGAGTGGACCCGAAACCTATCGCTTGGAACTTAGGCTACCTCAATGATCAGGACAGAATGGATCTATATAATGTTTGGAAAAAACTTATCGGACTAAAAATCTACAACCCTATTTTCTGGACAAACAACTTTATGCTGGATGTTGGAAATCCGGACGGATTAAAAAGAATTCAATTAGAAGACCCGTTTGCAACCGGAACGCAAATAAAATATGTTACCGTTTTAGGAAATTTTGATGTAGTAGCAAAAAATATTTATCCTCAGTTTCAAGAAACGGGAACTTGGTATAATATGCTGGATGACACAATGATAAATGTTACCAACACCAACGACCCGATTTGGTTACAACCCGGTGAGTATCGAGTTTATTCAAATCAATCAACCTATTTATCTTCACCGGATAAACCTGTTTTACAAACACTAAGCGTTTATCCAAACCCTTCCGGAAACGAGATCAAATTAAACAAAAACATAGATAAATTGTCTGTATATTCAATAACCGGAAAATTAATTTTTTCCGAAAATAATTATACGGCAAATAAGACCATTTCAGTTAACAACCTAAACGCCGGTATTTATATAATAAAAGCCCTGATAGATTCTGATGTATATAATATAAAATTTGTTAAAGAATAGAAACCATTTCTTAACCTGCTTTTTGCTCTTTGTAGTAAGTAACTTTAAAACATTTTAAAATGAAGAACTTATTTATCTCCGTTTTGTGTTTGTTTTTCAACTATTTTTTAGTTGCACAAGTAGGTATAGGCACAACAACACTTGATGGCTCGGCACAATTAGACATTACAGCTACAGACAGAGGCTTGTTAATACCCAGAGTAGCATTGACAGACGTTACAAACACTACATCTCCCGTTAATTCTCCGGTAGAAAGCCTTATGGTTTACAACACTAACGCCGCTGTTATCGGAGGAGACGGAACAGGATTTTATTTTTTTAACGGCACTCGTTGGGAAAAATTAATTGCCAACACAAAAAACATTTCTACCATACCACTGTGGAATGACACAGTAACCATAAACTCAACAGTTGGTGCAGATATTCCCGGCTACGATAGTGCTTTAGAGCCTTCTATATATAATTCATCGGGTAATATTGAAGTCAAATTGGTAATTAGATACTCGTCAGTTTCGGGTATTGTTAATTTTCAACTAAGAGCGCATGATGGTACCACCGAATCTTGGCCTATCGTTTGGACCGATTCTTGGATTACTGCCAGTACCCAAAACGGAGGTGTTATAACCAGCGATTGGAAAAGTTGGAATGCCGGTATTAACGCTCACGAAATTCACTTATTTGGTTGGGTAAACCCAGGTGCAAGTATCACGGTAGAAAGTGCTTATGTATTGGTGAGATCTCAATAATTTTTGTAACTTAATAACCGTTTTATTGCTTTTATTAACACGAAAACGTTATAGTTGCTTTTTTTCTTGTCTTTTTAAAGTATAATTCGTAAAATTGTATTAAATAATTAAAACATACATCATGAAAACAAAATTACTATTTACATTATTTTTACTTACAACATTACACTTTTCAGCTTTAAAAGCTCAAGATATTGGATTAATCGGAGACTTTAACGGATGGTCTGCCGACGTTTTTCTTACTACGACAGATAACGAAAACTACTCTATCGATGACTTTGTATTGGATGCCGATGGTGGTGTTAAGTTTAGACAAGATGCATCCTGGGCTATTAATTGGGGAGCAGATTCTTTCCCTTCAGGTACCGGTGTACAAGACGGACCAAACATTCCGGCTATAGCGGGAACCTATAATGTTACTTTTAACAGAACTACTGGCGAATATTTATTTGATGAAGTTTTAGGCATAGATGATATTTCCAATACTATTTCTGTTTTTTATACCAATAATTTGTTAAATATAAAAGGCTATAACGGTACGGTTACTATTAATGCCTTTGATATTTCCGGAAGACTTTTGGCTAAAGTATCTAATGCTGAAATTGACGGTAATTTTTCAATCGATTTGAATTTACCCAAAAATCAAGTAGTGGTTGTTCAATTGGAAGGAAATAACTTTAAGAAATCAGTAAAAATTATCACAAGATAAAATATAGTTTTTCTCAACAAATTCTCTGTTTAAACAGCGCATAACTCTCCTTTAAAATTTACATTAAAGGGGAGTTATTGGTTTAGAGAGTTGCATTAGGTGGTATTTATTATTCCGGTTTTTTTGATTTGTGTAAAAATTATTTCGGTAACCATAAGAGCAACATTTGCGGAAAAAAAACACTTTTATTTTCTCTTTTCTCTTTTAATATTCGGGATGAATAAAGCTTGCAATTTCTTTGGTGTCAGTATTTACTAGTACAAAATATTCCAATTTATTTTGGACTAAAATACAATTCCTTTTGGTATTACTAATCAATAGTAAAATATAAAGTTCTTACAAAAGTAAGATACCATCATTGTTGAGAAAATTTATATTAAAAACAAAACAGCGTTACGAACTGCTTTAACGATTGCTTTCATTTTACGGTTCTGTAAATAATTCTTTCATCATTTATTTGTCCGGCAGGGGGAACAGGAGCTCCACAATTAGGTGATAACCATTGTTCTTCAATGCAACAATCGGTTCCACCATCTATACAGATTTTTATAAAATCATTTTGATTACCACTCATTGGAAAGTTAACAATTACTACCGGTAGATCGAATAGTGGAATAGAAGTAAAATATTCATTATTTTCTAAATAGATATCAAAATAAGGATAATTAGTAGTGGCAGTATACTCAAAATCAATAAATAAATTGTAGGTACCTGCTGAGTAGCAATCTCCTGTAAAGATGTTTACATCATAAATACTGCATCCATTACAATCTACAAAATCGTTAGGAGTATAGCCTTCACATTGTGCTTCACAAGTGTTGTTAAATTCAATTATTCCTAGAGTTGAATCGTAAATACAAACCGGATCTGTTGTGAGTGGACAATTGCAAGAACTGTTACAATCCAGAAAATCTTCATAGTCAAACCCATAGCATGTCGCTACACACGAGTTTGGGTATTCTAATATTTCAAAAGTTCCGTCAGGTAAACCTATCGACACACAAACCGGATCGTAATCTGTAGTACAATAGCAGTCGTTAAAATTACAAATGTTTATTAGGTTTTGAAATTGTACTTCATTTTCGATAGTAATAATTTCAATAGTCTGTGTTTCTTCATTATACACTTGAACTTGAAAAGGAAATTCAATTCCTGTTAAGTATAAATTTTCGCTGGAATTTACCAAAATAGCAATAAAATCATCAAAATTGGTAATGGTTACCGTAGTGCCTGTATTGTAAATTAATGTAACGGGATAAACAAAATCAAAGCAAAAATCCATTACAAAATTACCGGTAGGATTTTGACCTGAGGTGGGATTTCCTTCATTGTCAAAAAAGGTTTCCATTTCATTTAAAACATAGGTAAGAGAAGAGCTCTCTTCAATATCTGTTTCTAAACTTTCATATGAAGAATCGTTGTTAACACAAGAATAGGTGCCGATAAGCAAACTACTCACAATGAAGAAATATAAATAAAAGTAGTTGGGTTTTTTACCAAAAAAAATATTCAATTTTACCATAAGTATAAGTAAGACAACTTAAATTTAAAAAACCCTATTTGAAAAATAATTTTCATAGCTTTGAGCCTTGTTTGTTTCGAAAAGCAAAATAGTGAAAAAAAATATACCTAATATATGTGATGAAAAAAAATTTGAAAAAATTTTTTCTACATACGCACAAGACGTAAAGCGTTTTTTATTTTTTAAAACACAAAATATTGAAAAAACAGAAGATCTTTTACAAGAAACATTTATTAAGTTATGGGAAAATTGCGATAATGTAAATATTTTAAAGCTAAAAAGTTATTTGTTTACTGTTGCGAACAATTTGTTTATAAATCATACAAAACATTTAAAAGTAGTTCGTAATTATCAAAAAGGACTAGGTGACTCTGTAAACAAACAATCACCCGAATATTTAATGATAGAAAAAGAATTTTTGTTAAAAATTGAAAAATCTATAAGCGAATTGCCCGACAAACAACGGGAAGTATTTTTGTTAAGCAGAATAGAAAAGAAGAAATACAAAGAAATTGCTCTACTGTTGGGAGTATCCATAAAAACAGTTGAAAAAAGAATGCACGACGCTTTAAAAGTTATAAATAAAAAGATAGGAAAGGTGTAATTTTATTAATGTCCGGCAAAAAATAACCATAACAATAGGGTTTTTTAAATTTAAGTTGTCTTATACTTGAAAATATGGAAAAAGAAAAAGTAAATACTACGTTTTTGGCAAAATGGTTTGAAGGAAGCATAACCGATGCTGAATTTCAGCAATATGTTTCTGAAAATGAATTTTTGCACTATCAAAAACTAAAAAAAGGGGTGGACGCTTATGCGTTTCTTGAAAAACCCGTTGATGACACATTTAAAGTTATTAGGGAGAAAATTGCGAAAAAGAAAAACTACCAACTTAAACACCTCTACACCAAATGGGCGGTATCCATAGCCGCCGGTTTGGTTTTGTTTTTCGGTCTTTTTACTTTATTAAAAAACGACATCGAAATTATTAAAACAGATAGAGGAGAACAAAAAACCATTGCATTGCTTGATGGTTCAACTATTTTGTTAAATAATGATTCTACATTACGTTACGACAAAAGCAACTGGGAAGATTTTAGAAAAGTAACCCTTAAGGGAGAAGCTTTTTTTAAAGTAAAGAAGGGAAGTGCGTTTACTGTAGTTACAGATGAAGGAACGGTGCAAGTACTGGGTACTTCTTTTAATGTTAATAGTGATACCAATTTTTTTGAAGTAACTTGTTTTACCGGAAAAGTAAGCGTTAAAACAACTACAGATAGCTTGCCGGTTATTCTTTTACCCAAAGACTCCTATCGGAAAATAGGAAATGCCATTACATCAGAAAAAACACCTTATAAAAGACCCTCTTGGATTGAAGGAGAAAGTACCTTTACCAAAATGCCTCTAAAATATGTTTTAAGTGCTTTTGAGAAGCAATATAATATTAAATTTATATTGGATAATGTTGATGATTCTGTTATTTTTACAGGAAGTTTTACACATTCTAATATTAATATTGCTTTAGAGTCTGTTTTTAAAACTGCAGGAATACGTTATAAAAAAACAGATAAACAAACGATAGTGCTTAGCTCCGGTCAATGACAAATAAACTTCTTTTAATTATATTGTTTGTTGTTTTATCTAAAGCAGTCTTTTCTCAAGAAAAGATTGCTTTTTCTGTTGAGGCTGTTAACCAACCACTCGATGAAGTATTTGTTACTATTGAAGATTTATTTGGTGTGCGATTTTCTTATATCGAAAAAACCGTTCAAAATAATACAGTTACATTAACAAAAAAGAAGCGAACACTAAAAGAAATACTTCAAGACATAACCAAACAAACCCAAGTAAAATTTAGTTTTATAAATAATAGATACATTATTGCAACACCAATAAAAAATGACAATGTTTTTTCTGTTTTAAATATACAACAACTGCAAAGCGTTATTTTGTTTGGTTATTTAACAAAAGGGATAACCAAAAACAAAGATGGCTCATTTGTCTTAAAACCCAAAAAACTAGGTATTTTAGCCGGTCTTGTAGAAGCCGATGTTTTAGAAAGTATTCAGCAATTACCGGGAGTAGTAAGCCCAAACGAAACAGCTACAGGTTTTACCGTGAGAGGTGGGCAAACCGACCAAAACCGAATTATTTGGAACGGTATTACAATGTATCATAAAGGGCATCTTTTTGGAATGTTATCCGGGTTTAACCCCAATATTACACAAAAAGTTAATTTTTATAACAAAGGAACTCCTCCACAATATGGTGAGCGCGTTTCCAGTGTAATAGATATAAGCTCTAACCAATATGTAAAAAATAAGCTTAAAATAGGAACCGGAATTAATGGTATTAATGCCGATATTTTTTCGGAAGTGCCTATTATAAAAAATAAAATAAGCCTTCAGTTTGCCGCTAGAAAAAGTTATACCGAAGATTTAACTTTTAAAAAACTTGCCAAAAAAGTATTTCAAACAACTAAAATAAAGAACACAAAAAACAAAACAAACGATTTTACCTTTTCAGACTATACTTTTAAATTGTTAATAGAACCAACTCCCAATTCGGTTATTTCGTTAAGCGGAATCTCTATAACAAACCGGTTGGATTTTCTTGTTTTAAATAATGATGAAACAAATTCGCTTAATGATGTTTTAACTACCGTAAATGATGGTTATAGCATAAAATGGGATAAATCATGGAAGAACATCCAGTTAAATACGAAAGCTTTTTTTTCTAAATACAAATTAAAATATAACTTTATTGAAAATGCTAATTTTTCAAGAATATCTAATTTTGAAAAGAGAAATGATATATACGATTCGGGTATTCAATCAATGCTTTCGTTTCCGGTTTCTAAAGAGAATTCTTTGTTGCTCGGGTACGAATATAATTTTAAAGATGTAGGGTATTCATTTATTAAAACAACTACAAGTACGTTTGTTTTAGATGTAGATAAAACACAAGTGGCTACCCATTCGCTCTTTGGAAATTTTAAATTAGAGAGTAAGAAAAATTACGAAGGCTCTTTTGGGTTGCGAATTAATTATTACCCGCAATTAAACTCTTTTAGAGTAGAACCGCGAGTATTGTTGTTTCGAAAATTATTTAAAAACCTTAAACTTCAAGTTTCAGGAGAGATTAAAAACCAAGTTATAAATGAGATAGACGAAACGGTTATTAGTAACTTTTCGTTAGAAAACAGGTTGTGGCGGTTAGCAAATAATCAAGAATATCCAATAATAAATACGATTCAAGTTTCAACCGGATTAATTTTTGAAAAAAACGGGTGGATGCTTGATGTAGATGGATATATTAAACGAACTACGGGATTAACAGCTTTAGCACTAGGTTTTTTAAATCCTAACAGCACTGGTTTTCATATCGGAAAGCAGGATGTTACCGGCTTAGATTTTTTTGTTAAAAAAAACTACAAACATTTTAATATGTGGTTAAGTTACAGCTTTAATAATGTGCAAAGTAATTATTCGGGAATTAATAACAACAACTATTTTACAGCAAGTAGCAACATAAGGCATTTTGTAACAATCTCGGTTTTATATAAGTTACATCGGTTTGAAACGGCACTTGCTTGGCACTGGCGAACCGGTAAGCCCTATACAATGGCTATTGTAGATGAAGACAAAAACATAATTGGTTTTGAAGGTATTAACACCAAAAGATTACCTAATTACCATAGGCTGGACTTTTCATCAACCTATGCGTTTTATTTTTCCAAAAAGAAAAAGGTGAAATGTAATCTGGGTGTTTCTATTCGCAATGTGTATGATAAGAAAAACCAATTAAGTAGAGAATATTCTGGAAATAACGGAACAAATGATTCGGTCTCGGTAGTCGATAAATTTTCGTTAGGATTTACACCAAATTTTGTAATGAGAGCAACTTTTTAAGTATCTATAGAACCTTGCACGCGTTTCATAAAAGAATTTAAAGCATCTTTTTTACTGGCGCCTTCTTTTATCAATTTTGTAACTTCAATGGCTCCGTACATATTCGAGATGATCTCACCAATAACATCCATTTCTTCATCACTTATACCTCTAGCTTCGGTAAGATTTTCTAACGTTTCAATTGTTTCTATAACATAATCTTCATCGTTTTCTTCTATAAAGTTGGTAATATGCTTGATAACGGGTAGCTTCATTTAAAGTTGTTTTTATTGATGTATGAGTATTTTATTATTTTATCTGTGAATTATGGGGTCAAAGAACCTCATTTACCAATTCTTTTAAGACTTCAAACTTGTTGGTTTGTACTTGATTAACAAATTCTCCGTTCTTAAAAGTAGCAAAAGTAGGGAGGTTATCCACATTAGCCAGTTTTCTAGATTCCGGAAACTTTTCGGCATCCACCAATACAAAAACTGCAGATGGATTTTCACTTGCCAATTTTTTGAATTTAGGTTTCATAATACGGCAGTTTCCACACCAAGTTGCCATATACTGTACGATTACAATTTCGTTTTCAGTAATTAATTCGTGTAAATTATCTTGTTGTAATTCTTGTAACATTTTGTAGATTTTAAAAAAACCTACTAGGTTTATTATTAAGTTGAAAAGAAAACCTAGTAGGCTGAATTGTTATTTAGTGTGAAGCTAAGTACTCGGCAGTATCTTTTAAACTAGGTTTCATGGCATCTTTGCCTTCTTCCCAGTTTGCAGGACAAACTTCTCCTTTTTCCTGTACGTGTGTGTAGGCATCAATTAATCGTATAAAATCGTGAACGTTTCTTCCAAGTGGCATATGGTTGATACCTTCATGGAAAACGGTTCCTTCTTCATCGATTAAATATGTTGCACGATAGGTAACACTGTCGCCTTCTACCAAAACAGCATCTAGTTCTTCGTTATACTCTTCTCCGGTAATATTTAAGATACCTAATACGCTGGATAAGTTACGGTTGGTATCTGCTAAAATAGGATAGGTTATTCCTTCAATTCCTCCTTGGTCTTTAGGTGTGTTTAACCAAGCAAAGTGAACTTCGGCTGTATCGCAAGAAGCACCGATTACTATGGTATTTCTTTTTTCAAACTCATCCATTGCCGCTTGAAAAGCGTGTAACTCGGTTGGACACACAAAGGTAAAATCTTTAGGATACCAAAATAACAATACTTTTTTCTTGTTATTAACGGCCTCTTCAAAAACATTGATGTTTAAATTATCACCCATATTGCTCATTGCTTTTACGGTGATGTTCGGGAATTTTTTTCCTACAAATGACATATTTTTTAATTTTAATTAGTTATACAACTTTTTTATTTCAATACAAAAATACATCACAAAACCGATTTGCCAATGAATGAGTTAATTTATTTTTTATATACCAATCAATAAAATTGATAGTGTAAGGCTCTATTTGCTTGTAAGTTGTCTAATTTTTATTTTGAAAGCAGCAAATAATAACGTCGTAAACGGGCTTAGCCAGTTGAATATAGCATAAACAAAATAATCAGCTACACTCACACCTAAAACGCCGCTTTGATAAGCACCGCAAGTATTCCAAGGAACCAAAACAGAGGTTACAGTACCACTGTCTTCAAGGGTTCTACTTAAATTTTCGGGAGCCAACCCTTTGTCTTTAAAAGCTTTGCTGTACATTTTGCCGGGTACAACAATGGCTAAATATTGGTCGCTGGCAGTAACATTTAAGGCTAAGCAACTGGCTACTGTACTGGCAAAAAGTCCGAATGTGGTATGAAATAATTTTAACAGTGCTTTGCTAATTCTTGATAAAGCACCTATTCCGTCCATAACACCTCCAAAAACCATAGCACAAATAATTAACCAGATAGTACCCAGCATACCGCTCATTCCTCCGGCAGAAAATAAGTCTTTTAATACCGTATTTTCTGTTGCCACACTTGTTTCTATCGTAATAGCATTCATAACTCCTTTGTAAGCTGTTGTAGCATTTAGAGTTTTTCCGCCACCAATGGTAGCAACTATGTCGGGTTGAAAAATAAGTGCCGCAATTCCACCGAGAAGAGTTCCTATCATCAAGGCAATGAGTGGAGGTGTCTTTTTGATAATTAAAAAAATCACTATCACAGGTACGATAAAAAGCCAAGGGTTAATGTTAAAAGATTGTTTTATATCGTGTAAAATAACAGATGTATCTGCTACTCCTTCGGGTTCTATATTAAGACCAATGATAATAAAAACAAGTAGTGCAATGGTAATGGTAGGAATGGTTGTGTATAACATATATTTTATATGGGTAAATAAATCGGTTCCTGCCATTGCCGGAGCAAGGTTGGTTGTGTCACTCATAGGCGAAATTTTATCGCCAAAATACGCTCCGGAAAGAACAGCACCGGCAGTCATTCCCAACGAAATTCCCAAGGCACCGGCAATACCGATAAGTGCTATGCCTACCGTTGCCGAAGTCGTCCAACTGCTTCCGGTTGCCACCGAAATAATTGCACAAATAATAACACATGAGGCTAAAAAGATTGTTGGGTTTAATATTTGCAAACCGTAGTAAATCATTGTCGGAATAATTCCACTAATAAGCCAAGTGCCGGCTAACGAACCTACCATTAGTAATATTAAAATAGCTCCGGTTGTTGATTTTATATTCTCTGCAACTTCTTCCATCATTTGCTTAACACTCACCTTGTTAAAGTGTCCTACGATGCCTGCAACGGCAGCACCCAATAATAAAATAAATTGATTACTGCCACTTAAAGCATCATCGCCGTAAGCAAACAGTACATTATAAAATAACATTCCAACCAGTGCTATAACAGGAATGAGAGCTTCCCAAATACTTAACTCTTTGTTTTCGACAATGTGTTCGTCTTGTGGTTTTCCGGGTTTTATTTCTTGGCTTTGCATACTCTTTATTTTTTTACTCCGTAATGTTACGATTTTGTAAAGAGCTTTGCAAGTTTTTAGTCTTCGGTTTTTGGTACGTCATTTAATTTATTACAATTTTAATATTCTCAAAGCTCCATATATTACCAAAATAAAAACGGTTGTTCCAATAATTAAATCGGGTAGATTTGAGTTTAACCAATTGACTAAAATTCCTGCTAATAGTACTCCTATATTGATAATAATATCGTTTGACGAAAAAATAATACTTGCTCTTATGTGCGCTTCTTCTTTCCCTTTTGATTTTTGCAAAATATAAAGGCAAATTCCGTTTGCAATGAGTGCTAAAATCGATACAATAATCATCGTTGAAAAATCGGGAAGTTTCTCTATACCAAAAAACCTTCTTAAAATTTCTACAAACCCGATAACGGCAAGTGCTATTTGAAAATATCCTGCAATTTTTGCAACACGTTTCTTCTTTATTTGTGTTGCACCGACGGCAAGAAGACTAATTCCGTAAACAAAACTGTCTGCAAGCATATCTAAACTATCGGCAATCAAACCCATAGATTTTGAAATAAGACCGGTTGTTATTTCTATAATAAAAAAAGCAAAATTAATTATCAGTACCGTCCAAAGTAGTTTTCTTTGGTTGGTGTTTTTATTGAAGTCAGCTTGCTTGGTTGGGATGGTAGAAATTATTTTTCCGCCTAAATTCAGTTCTATAATGCTTTTTTCTATTTGCTCAATTTCTCCGCTATGATAAACTGTAAGTCTTCGGTTTGGGATGTCAAAGTTTAAACTCGCTATACTTGAAATGTCGTTCAATTTAATTCGGATTAAGTTTTCCTCGGAAGGACAATCCATTTTGGTAATTTCAAATATAGTCTTGTACATTTTTTTTTTTTTTTTACATTACAATACAATAAGGAAGTAAGTACGAATTTTACTTGCAGATTTATAGTATTTTGATGTTAGTTTGACATTAGATAAAACGTTGCGCTGTAAGTTGAACAATAGTTACAATTACCTCAATAGCTTTTTGCATACTTTCAACAGGAACATATTCGTATCTTCCATGAAAATTATGTCCGCCCGCAAATATATTTGGGCAAGGTAAACCCATATAGCTTAATTGAGACCCGTCTGTTCCTCCTCTTATGGGTTTTATAATAGGAGTAATGCCGGCTTTTTTTATGGCTTCTTCGGCAATATCTACAATGTGCATAACAGGTTCTACTTTTTCGCGCATATTATAGTATTGATCTTTAATTTCGATAGAGGCAACTTCTCTTCCGTATTTTTGGTTTAAAGCATCAACCTGTTGTTTCATAAACTTTTTACGGGCTTCAAATTTTTTTCTATCATGGTCTCGTATTATATATTGAAGTTTGGTCTCTTCTACCTTACCTTGAATGCTGTACAGATGATAAAATCCTTCTCTGCCTTCGGTTTTTTCGGGAGTTTCATTCTTGGGAAGCAAATTCATATATTCCGAAGCAAAAAATTGACTGTTTATCATTTTACCTTTGGCGTAACCGGGATGTACGATTTTTCCTTTTAGAGTTACTACGGCACCTGCAGCATTAAAATTTTCATATTCTAATTCGCCTACTCGGCTTCCATCCATTGTGTATGCCCAATCGGCTCCAAATTTCTCTACATCAAACTTGTGTGCACCGCGACCTATTTCTTCATCCGGAGTAAAACCTACTCTAATTTTTCCGTGTTTGATTTCGGGATGATTAATAAGGTATTCCATCGCAGAAATAATTTCGGCAATGCCGGCTTTGTCATCTGCACCTAGCAGTGTAGTGCCGTCTGTGGTAATGAGTGTTTGCCCTTTATAAAGTAATAAATCTTCAAAATATGAAGGTGATAAAACGATATCTTGCTCTTTGTTTAGTATAATGTCTTTTCCGTCATAATTTTCTACTATTTGAGGTTTTACATTTGCACCGGTAAAATCGGGCGAAGTATCAAAGTGCGATATAAATCCTATGGTAGGTACTTTCTTATCTATATTACTGGGAAGTGTTGCCATGACATAGGCATTTTCATCTATAGAAACGTCTTGCATTCCTATTTTGTTTAATTCTTCAACCAATTTATTAGCAAGATTCCATTGTTTTTTTGTGCTGGGAGTGGTATCGCTGTTCGGGTCGCTTTCGGTGTCAACCGTTACATAGCTTACAAAACGATTTATTAGGTGTTGTTTGTCTATCATAATTTTATAATATTTTATACAAAGATACAACAACAAAAAATTTAATATTATGCGCGCATAATATTTTTTGTATATTTACACCCGTTAATTTTTAAAAAATATATTATGAAACAAAAAAACTTTTTAATTTTACTTGCAGCACTATTTGCATTTAGCTTTGCTAATGCACAGCAAGTAACCGGAACTGTAACGGATGATTCAAGCGAACCTTTACCCGGAGTTAGTGTGGTAATAAAAGGCACTACAGAAGGTGTTATTACAGATTTTGACGGTAAATATAGCATTTCGGCATCACAAGGAGATACGCTTGTGTTCTCTTATGTTGGGTTTGAAACCAAAGAAGTTGTAGTAACCGGAACCATTATGGATGTTACTTTAACTTCCGGTGTATCTTTAGACGAGGTTGTTTTGGTAGGAACGCGTAATCCAAGCAGGACAGCACTAAACTCGGCTGTTCCGGTAGATGTTTTAGATGTTACCGATATTGTTAAAAATGCACCTCAAATAACGGTAACAGAAATTTTAAATTATGTTGCACCTTCTTTTACTTCAAATCCTCAATCTATATCAGATGGTACAGACCATATTGCACCTGCATCATTACGAGGTTTAGGTCCCGACCAAGTATTGGTTTTAATTAATGGAAAAAGAAGGCATAAAACGGCTTTAGTTAATGTAAACGGAACTTTTGGTAGAGGTTCGGTAGGAACCGATTTAAACACCATTCCTTCTAACGCGATAGAACGAATAGAAATACTTCGCGACGGAGCAGCCGCACAATACGGTTCAGATGCTATTGCCGGAGTAATTAATATTGTTCTTAAAAAAGCGACCAATGTTTTAGAATTAACAACTACTACTGGAGCTAATTTTACTAGTGAAAATTACGATGATTCTATCGATGGTGAAAAAATTAATATTGGAGCTAATTACGGTTTGCCTTTGGGTAAAGACGGTGGCTTTATTAATTTTACAGGTAATTTTGACTTTCGAGGAGATACAAACCGTATGAAAGAATGGGAAGGTGATATTTTTAACCTTTACAACACAATAGAGCGTGTTGCAGCAAACGACGGGTATGATATTAGTAATTTACTTGATGACGACGTAAGCGATGTTATTCTTTACGGAAATATGGCAGGGCTAAATCTAGACCCCAATGCTACAAAAGAAGAATTACAAGATATTTTAAGTGCCGATAATACCGAAGCTGAACTCAATGCAAGAGGATTGGAAAGAAGAGACTTTAACATGCGAGTAGGACAATCTCGATTACGAGGTGGACAGTTTTTTGGTAATTTTGAATTACCTCTCGGCGAAAACCTTAAGGCTTATGCCTTTGGAGGACTTAGTTTTAAAAATGGAAATGCAGCAGGATTTTATAGACTTCCTTACCAATCAAGAGCATATACACCCGCAAGAATAAACGGATTTTTACCTGAAATTAATACAAATATCAAAGACAAATCTCTCGCAATAGGAATAAAAGGAAAGATTGGCGATTGGAATGTTGACTTTAGTAACACAACAGGGCAAAACAATTTTAGATTTAGAATATCCAATTCGTTAAATGCTTCAATGGAAAAATCAACTCCATTTGAAGCAGACTCAGGTGGTTTTGCTTATGGAGAAAACACAACAAATCTCGATTTTTCAAAATTTTTTGAAGATACAATGTCCGGTCTAAATTTAGCTTTTGGAGCAGAATATCGAGTTGAAAACTACGCTATTTTTGCGGGCGAAGAAATTTCGTATGCACAATACAATACCCTAGGGAATGTACACGACCCGACAGATCCTAACTCTGTTGTGCCAACCGATTTCTTTGGCAATACCAGACCCGGCGGTATTCAAGTTTTTCCGGGATTTAAACCCGAAAATGAAGTAAACGCCTATAGAAATTCTATCGCTTTATATACCGATGTAGAAGCAGATTTTTCTGAAAGATTTAGAGCTTCAGGTGCTATTAGATACGAAAATTTTAGCGATTTTGGCGGAACACTGAACGGAAAACTTTCATTTTTAGGTAAACTATCAGAAAATTTTAATCTTCGTGGCTCTGCTCAAACCGGTTTTAGAGCTCCGTCCTTACAACAAATTCATTTTAACTCAACATCTACTATCTTTGTAGACGGTGTACCAAATGAAGTAGGAATATTTCCTAATACATCGCGAGTAGCAAGAATTTTAGGTATAGATGAATTAAAAGAAGAAACATCTATCGGTTTTACCTTAGGGTTTACTGCAAAAATACCTTCTGCAAATCTAAAATTTACTGTAGATGGATACACAATAAGAGTTAATGACAGAGTAGGTCTTAGCGGACAGTTTGATGATGGTGGAAATGCCGAATTAGCAGCATTATTTGCACAAGCAAATGCAAGTAGAGCGGCATTCTTTAACAATGCTGTTGACACACAAACTTCGGGTATCGATTTTGTAGCCGAAAACAAAATGAACGTCTCTACCAATATGAAACTTACCAACACACTATCGTTTACATTTTCTAATACCGAAGTTACAGACACTAATATTCCGGAAGCTGTTGCAAATGCAGAATTATCGGATACTTTCTTTGACAATACCAGCAGAATCTTCTTAGAAGCTGCAGTACCAAGAACCAAAGGCACACTGGCAAACAATTTGGCAATTAACGACGGAAAGTGGAATATACTTTTGCGTAACAGTTATTTCGGTGAAGTTGAAGAAGCTACCAATATCACAGATCCGACTGTAGATAGAATTTATGCAGGTAAAGTTGTAACAGACTTGAGCATCTCTCATAATTTCTCGGAAAACATGCGTTTTACTCTTGGAGCAAACAACTTATTAGATGTATATCCCGATGAATCTGACGCTGCATTTAGATCCAGCGGAAGGTTTATCTATTCTCGTAGATCTACTCAGTTTGGTATAGCGGGAAGATTCATTTTCGCCAGAATGAATATTACAATTAAATAAAACCATTTAATTTTGAATATCTATAATGAGGTTGCTAACTTAGCAACCTCATTTTTTGTTATGTACAAAATACTTATCAGACCCATACTGTTTCTTTTTGATCCGGAAAAAGTGCATCATTTCACCTTTTCATTTTTAAAAGCAATGCACAATATAGGCTTAGGCGGGCTAATAAAAGATTTATATCAAATAAACAATCCGTCACTGAAAAGAGAGCTATTTGGTATTACTTTTCCCAATCCGGTTGGACTGGCAGCAGGATTTGATAAAAATGCGTTTTTATTTGATGAATTATCCAATTTTGGTTTTGGTTTTATTGAAATAGGTACTGTTACACCAAAACCGCAGCAAGGCAATCCCAAAAAAAGACTCTTTAGATTAAAAAAAGACCAAGCCGTTATTAATCGAATGGGATTTAATAATAAAGGAGTTGATACTGTAGTAAAAAACCTTAAGAAAAGAAAAAATAAGAATTTAATCATTGGTGGAAACATAGGCAAAAATACCAATACCTTGCCCGAAAACTATACACAAGATTACATTACTTGCTTTAAAGCATTACATCCTTATGTAGATTATTTTGTGTTAAATGTGAGTTGCCCGAATGTGTCCAGCCACGCTAAATTAAACGACAAAGCATATCTAATCGAACTCATTAAAGCCGTTCAAAAAGAGAATAACACATTTGATAAACAAAAACCGATCTTATTAAAAATCGCTCCCGATTTAAATACGCTTCAGTTAGATGAAATTATCGAAATTGTTTCAGAAACTCAAATTGAAGGTGTAATCGCTACCAATACTTCAGTAAATAGGGAAGGACTTCTTTCCGAAAACAAAAAAGAATGGGGCGGCTTAAGCGGAAAACCTATCGCCGATAAGTCTACTCAAGTAATTAGATATCTTCACAAAAAAAGTAACGGAGCGTTTCCTATTGTAGGTGTAGGCGGTATCCATTCGACTCAAGATGCACTGGATAAAATTGAAGCCGGAGCTTCACTTATACAAATTTTTACCGGATTTATATATGAAGGACCTTCGTTGATAAAAAAAATTAATAAAGCAATAAGTAGTAGATGATAGAAAATTTAGTTGCTTTTTCAATTGCTTCATTTCTACTGGCGTTATCACCGGGTCCCGATAATATTTATGTGTTAGCACAATCGCTTGCCAATGGTTCTAAAAGCGGATTGGCTACATCTGCTGGTTTGGTTAGTGGTGTATTGGTTCACACAACGCTTTTGGCTTTAGGTATTTCTGCTATTATTGCGACTTCTCCTGCTTTATTTTATGGAATTAAAATAGCCGGAGCAACCTATCTATTATACTTGGCATACCTTGTCTATAATAGTGATGAAAGTATTTCTTTGCATACAAAAGCGCCTAAAAAATCTCTTTTAAGCTTATTTAAACAAGGGTTTGTTATGAACCTTATTAACCCGAAAGTATTGGTTTTTTTTCTGGGGTTTTTTCCGGGATTCTTATGGGATGACAAACAACAAACTATTTTTCAGTTTTATGTTTTGGGAGTTGTGTTTATGGTTGTGGCATTTATCACTTTTGCAAGCATATCGTTACTAGCAGGAACTGTTTCAAATTACTTAAGTAAGCATAAAAAAACAGGCTTGATTTTAAAATGGATACAGGTTGTTGTATTTATAGGTATTACTATTTTTATCTTAATAACCTAATAATACTTTTATTACTAATTTAAAATCCTTATTTTGCGATATGCTAAATATGATTTATTCCATACGACATTTTCTTGAAAAACATGGGTTCTATGTAAGCTCTAGGTTTGCCGAAAGATTAGGAATTAGAGCAAAAAGCGTACGGTTGTTTTTTATTTATTTGTCATTTGCAACAATAGGAATGGGTTTTGCATTTTATATTACATTGGCATTTTTATTACGACTAAAAGATTTGATTTACACAAAAAGAAGTTCGGTTTTTGACTTATGACAAAGTTATTTCAAACAAAATTATACACAGCACTACTATTGTTAATTCTGGTTTTTTTTACCGGAATTTTAGGGTTTCGGTATTTTTCGAATTACACCTGGATAGATGCTATTTATATGACGGTAATTACAATAACTACAGTAGGTTTTGGAGAAGTACACCCTTTAAATTCTTTCGGAAAAATATTTACTTCCATCTTAATCTTTTCAAGTATTTTTATAGTCGGGTATGCAATTTCGGTTATTACCGAATACATTTTAAGTAAAAATAACATAGGTAACTTAAAACAAAAAAGAATGGAAAAGAAAATTGCCAAATTAAAAAACCATATTATTGTTTGTGGTTACGGTAGAAACGGAAAACAAGCTGCTCATAAGTTACATGCTTATAAGCAACCCTTTGTTGTTATCGAAAAAAACCAAGATATTGTTGAAAAATATGCTAATGACGAGTATTTGTTTGTTTTAGGAAATGCCAATGAAGATGAAACACTTAAAAGAGCAGGTGTCGAACACGCCAAAACGCTAATCTGCGCCTTACCGGGCGATGCCGATAACTTATTTATTGTCTTGTCGGCACGACAAATTAAGAAAGATTTAAAAATTATAAGTCGCGCTTCCGAAGAAACATCGTTTAAAAAACTAAAACTCGCTGGAGCAGACAACGTGATTATGCCCGATAAAATCGGAGGAGAACATATGGCTTCGCTCGTTGTAACACCAGACCTAGTTGAATTTCTTGACAACCTATCTGTCTCGGGTGATGATGACAGTATTAATGTGGAACAAATACCTTTTAAAAATATTTGTCCAAGCGGAGAAGAAAAGGCTATCAGCGAATTAGATATTAGAAAACGTACAGGTTGCTCAATAATTGGTTACAAAACTCCTGAGGGTGAATATATTGTAAATCCGGAACCCTCAACAGTTATAAAACAACGGTCAAAACTTATTCTACTGGGACGACCCTTGCAAATTGAAAAATTAAAACAACTGTATCATATTTAAAGACTTGCTTATATTGCAAACCTGCGACAATAATTGTGTAGTTCGGGCTTAACTTTTAATTAGAAAAGAGATTTTTTCACTAAAAAAAGACAACCAAAACATATTATTACTATCCCGAATTTTGCACCCCATTTTGCTAATTAAACATCGTTAAATTTGACAGTCCCGTTTTTTTTTAGCATCTTGCTAACCGCTAAATATTAAAATCTAAATTACAAATAAAATATTATGAAGAAATTATTTCTTTTTCTTATTACAACTATTTCCCCTTTATTATCTGTAGCACAAGAATCTGAAAAAATGGGACTTGACGAGAAAATTGACCAAGCTTTTGGCAATGCCACAGGTTGGTTTGTCGATTTTATTTTTGCAAAAATACCAATCGGTAACGTCGAGGTATATTGGGTTTTATTCCCTTTAATTCTGGGCGCTTTATATTTTACCCTTTATTTCAAGTTTATTAATCTTAGAGGTTTTCTTACTTCTGTAAAAATTGTAAGCGGAAAATACGATGACGTTGAAGGAAGAAAAGACCACAAAGTAGAAATTGAAGAAAAAGCAGAAATTTTTACCGATGACGGTGACAACCCGGATACTATTAGAGTAGAAGGTCACGAAGGAGAGGTTTCTCATTTTCAAGCGTTAACAGCTGCTTTGTCGGCAACCGTTGGCTTAGGAAACATAGCCGGAGTTGCCATTGCCGTATCAATTGGCGGTGCCGGTGCTACTTTTTGGATGATAATCGCCGGATTTCTCGGTATGGCATCAAAATTTGTTGAATGTACCTTAGGTGTAAAATATAGAGATATAGAACCGGACGGAACCGTTTTCGGCGGACCGATGTATTATTTACGAAAAGGGTTACACTCTAAAGGAATGGGAGGTTTAGGAAAAATTCTGGCAGCGATGTTTGCCATATTTGTAATAGGAGGATCTTTTGGTGGCGGAAATATGTTTCAAGCAAATCAAGCATTTCAATTGGTTGAAAATATTACCGGAGGCGAAAACTCATTTATACACGGATACGGCTGGGCTTTTGGTTTGGTGATGGCAATTTTGGTTGGTGTTGTAATAATAGGCGGTATTAAATCAATTGCCAAAGTAACCGACAAAATTGTGCCTTTTATGGTAGTGATTTATGTGCTGGCTTCTTTATTTATCATTTTTGTAAATTACGATAAAATAGGTTGGGCTATAGGTCAAATTATAGACGGAGCATTTAGTCCAGAAGGAGTAGCCGGAGGTGCCATTGGAGTTTTGGTTCAAGGTTTTAGAAGAGCAGCTTTTTCAAACGAAGCAGGAATAGGCTCGGCTTCTATTGCACACTCTGCTGTAAAAACCAAATATCCCGCTTCTGAAGGAATGGTAGCCCTGCTCGAACCTTTTATCGATACCGTTGTAGTTTGTACCATGACAGCATTAGTATTAATAATTACCGGTTTTGTAAATCCCGAGAACGCTTCACTTAACGATGCACAAGCTATTTTGTTAACTACAGATGCTTTTTCATCCGTAATATCTTGGTTTCCGTATGTGCTTACCGTAGCAGTAGTATTGTTTGCTTTTAGTACAATGATTTCGTGGTCTTACTATGGCTTTCAAGGTTGGTCATACCTCTTCGGAAGAAGTAAAAAAATGGAATACACATACAAACTAATCTTTTGCTTATTTGTTATCGTAGGTGCAGCCGCCAGTCTGGGTTCGGTAATAGGATTTTCTGATGCAATGATTTTTGCAATGATGGTACCCAATATGATAGGGTTGGTTATTTTGGCTCCTAAAGTTCGTGAAGAGTTATCAAAATATATGAAAGCAATAAAAAAAACAGATAAATAATACCGAATACGAATTCAATATAGTTCAATTTCTAGTTATCTCATTGAACTATTTTATATTAAGAATAGGTATAAAATATACAAATATGAGAAAATGGCAATCCCAACTTGTGTTTACCAAACAACAACAAGCAGGGATTGTTTTATTGCTACTATTACTTATTCTTCTTCTTGGAATCTCTCTTTTTTATAATCCATCACCAAAAAATGTATTTATAGTAAACTCTCCAGAAATAGCAAAGTTAAAAAGTGAAATAGATTCTTTGCGAGAAGTAAAAAAAGAAAATGATAAACCAAAAATTTATAAGTTTAACCCTAATTTTATCACCGAATATAAAGGATATAAGTTGGGAATGACACCTAGCGAGATAGATAGGTTACATACCTACCGCGCTTCGGGTAAATGGATGAATTCTATAAGTGATTTTAAAAAAGTAACCGGTATTTCAGATTCATTACTAGCTGTTATAAGTCCCTATTTTAAATTTCCGGATTGGGTAACAACTTCCAATAAAAAAAGTTTTAATAACAAGTTTAAAACACCAAAATCTCCTTCTGAAAAAATAGATCTAAACAAAGCAACTTCCGAAGAATTACAAAAAGTGTACGGCATAGCAGAAACGTTGAGCAAACGTATAATTGCCTATCGCACTAAATTGGGAGGATTTACAGACGATGTGCAGCTCTATCAAGTGTATGGCTTAAAAAAAGAAACCATTCGGGAAATACAAAAATATTTTACCGTAAAAACGCCTAAACACATCGATAAAATTAACATCAACTCCGCAACAGCTTCAGACCTGGCAACAATACCCGGAATTTCTTTTGATTTGGCAAAGAAAATTTGGGAATTTAGAATACTTAGAGAACGAATAAAAAGTTTCTCTGAATTGAAAAAAATAGAAGCTCTTTCAGCCGAAAAATTAAAGCTAATTGAGTTATATTTGACTCTTGATTGAAAAAATATATAAAAACAATGGAAGACAGGTTTTTTACAGAAGAGCATCAACTATTTAGAAAAAGTTTACAAGACTTTCTACAAAAAGAAGTAGTGCCAAATATAGATAGATGGGAAGAAACTGCCCATATAGAAAGTGAAGTATGGAGAAAATTTGGCGATATGGGCTATTTTGGACTTTCCTATCCGGAAGAATACGGCGGTCTAAATTTAGATATATTTTACACGATTATTTTCTTAGAAGAATTGCAGAAAATAAATTCCGGCGGATTTGCTGCAGCCATGTGGGCACACACCTATTTGGCAATGACACACGTAAATAAAGAAGGAAGTGAAGAAATAAAACAAAAATACCTTACTGCAAGTATCGCAGGAGAAAAAATTGGATGCTTGTGTATCACCGAACCTTTTGGTGGGAGCGATGTTTCGGGTATGCGAACAACAGCCGTAAAACAAGGCGATTCGTATGTAATTAACGGGTCCAAAACCTTTATTACCAACGGAGTTTATAGCGATTATCTGGTAGTAGCAGCCAAAACTTCGCCCCAATTGGGAAACAAAGGAATTAGTATTTTTATAATGGATAGAGATACTCCCGGAATTTCGGCAACAAAACTTAACAAACTCGGATGGCGAGCCAGTGATACAGGCGAAATAGCTTTCGACAATGTAACCATCCCGGCTTCACAATTAATGGGTGAAGAAAACAAAGGTTTTCCGTATATAATGCAACATTTTTCGTTAGAGCGATTGGTGATGGCGGTAAATGCTCATGCAAGAAGTGAGTTTGCTTTACAATATACCATACAATATATGAAGGAGCGACAAGCTTTTGGACAACCCATTGCAAAATTTCAAGCACTTCGGCATAAGGTTTCGCAAATGGCTGCCGAGATTGAACATTGTAAAACCTTTAATTATATGACAGCCCAACGCCTGCAAGAAGGAGCATATGTTGTTAAAGAAGCAACTATGGCAAAGCTTATCTCAACCAAAGTTGCAGATGAAGTAATGTATCAATGCCTACAACTTCTGGGAGGTTATGGTTATATGGAGGATTACCCATTGGCAAGAATGTTTAGAGACAGTAGATTGGGACCCATTGGTGGAGGAACTTCAGAAATATTAAAAGAGATAATTGCTAAAATGATAGTGGACGGAAAACATTACAAGCCCGCCACATAACGTTTTGGTTTAATTTTTGTTTCTCTCTATCTATAAAATAATAATAATCGTTTAGAATGAAAAAATCCTTCGTAAAATTTTTAGCAACTTTGTCTCTTGTGTTTGTAACGGTATCAAGTTTTGCTCAAAAAGAAATAAAAAACACAATATATGATTTTACAACTCAAGAACCCGTTATTGGTGCAAGCGTTTATATTAAAAATACAACCATAGGAACCATTAGTAATATTGATGGAAAATTTTTACTCCAAATACCAAAAAAAAATATAAATGACACCCTCATTATTTCTTCCATAGGATTTAAAAGTTTTAAAACAGCAATAAATGAGTTTGATTCGTCAACACCGATTTTTCTAGATCAAGATGTAGCATCGCTGGACGAAGTAGTAATCGTTGCAGAAACCCGACCCAAAACCGGAAACGATATTGTTCTTAGAGCTATAGAGCGACTAACAGTAAATATGCCAGACTCTTCATATATTCAAAAAGGATTTCTTCGACATAGAGAACGAAATAAAAAACAATATAAATGGCTTATCGAAAGTGCTATAAGTTTATACGATTCGAGTTATGCTTCCAGTGCTAAAAAGTATCTTAAAATAAACGTAGATGAAACCCGAAAAAGCTATGATTTACGAGATGTAGATAGCATTTATGCCTATTATTCTTATTTAAAATATCACGCCAGACATCTCAATCTTCAAAAAAAGCAACTCCGAAGAGATACTATAAAAACCACTTCCTTAATAAAAGCTATTAAATGGAACGATAAACGAGTAAACGGATTGAAAAATCTTTTTACAGGACGACTAAATTTGTTGCGTAATGTAGATGAACCGGGCGCCCTTTTCGGAAAAAAAATACTCGACAAACACCAATTTACCCTCGATACAATATTGGTAGATGACGGAAAAAAAATATATAAAATTAAAATCTCAGCCGGAAAAGATTATGTAGGATTAAACACACCTTATATTTATAATGAAGGATATCAACCCAACGGATGGATTTATATTTATTGGGATAATTTTGCGGTAAAAAAAATAGAATACGAATTAGTAGCAGCCTCAGACGCTCAAAAACGTAGAAGCAAAAGTCTTTTTGATACGCTACTAAACCATAAATTAATTTTAAGCTACAAAGCGTATCAAGATAAAATGTACCTTAATTATGTTTATTACGAAACACCCAAACTGGTTAAAGTAGGCAATCGTTCTTCTGAAGACAAACGCACCGAAGAAGAAAAATTAAAAGATAGAGAAGAACAATTTTACTACACTATACAAGAAATGATTTTTACAGAAATTATTACCGATCCTTTAGTAGTAAAAGAATCACTTTCTGAAAAATGGTCAGACGATATCTTTTCATATAGACCTTATAATGAGGAGTTCTGGAAAAACTACAATGTGTTGCTTGAAAGCGAAGAAGAAGAAAAGCTAATACAGGATTTAAGTATGAGAGCTTCTTTATTTAAACAATAAAAAAAATCTCAAGTCCACTATCTCAAATTAAAAAAACTTTACTTATATTTGCCGTCCCAAAAGAAAGGAGGTGATGATACTATGTTAATAATACCCGTAAAAGAAGGAGAAAATATAGACCGAGCATTAAAACGTTTTAAACGAAAGTTTGACCGTACCGGTACAATGCGTCAATTACGTGAAAGAAAACAATTTACAAAGCCTTCGGTTAAAAGAAGAGCGCAAATTCAAAAGGCACAATATATACAACGCCTTAGAGATAAGGAACAAATTTAAATTGTAAAACTTTAAAATAAAAGTTTAATAATCCGTTAAAAAGTTGTAACTTTACTTTGCTTAACGGATTTTTTTATGCCCTTTATCTCATTTCTTTCATACTTGGAATTTGAAAAAAAATATTCAACCCATACTGTGCTTGCCTATAAGAATGATTTAGAAAGTTTTTTACAATTTGCCTCAGAAAAATTTGCATATTCATCTATAGAAGAAATACACTATCCCATCATTAGAAGTTGGATTGTACACTTAGTAGATTCGGGAATAACAAATAGAACCATCAACCGAAAAATATCCTCTTTAAAATCCTATTATAAATTCTTGCTTAAAACAGGAAGTATTAAAGAAAATCCTTTGGCAAAACATAAAGCATTAAAAGTAGCAAAAAAAATACAAGTTCCTTTTTCCGAAAAGGAAATACAACAAGTACTCTCACTATTAAATGAATCAGACGATTTTGAGAGTGTTCGTAACAAATTAATAGTAGAGCTTTTTTACTCCACCGGAATACGCAGAGCCGAATTAATCAATATTAAAGTACAAGATATTTCCATTTCCCAACAAACCGTCAAAGTTTTGGGAAAAAGAAATAAAGAAAGAATCATCCCGTTATTGCCATCCGTTATAGAAACAATAAAACTATATATTCGTTTTAGAGATGAAATACCAACCATTAAAGATCAAGAATTTTTATTTATTTCTAAAAAAGGAGTTAAAATTTACGAAACTCTTGTGTATAGAATTATAAATTCGTACTTTAGTCTGGTGTCGCAAAAAGTCAAAAGAAGCCCGCACATTTTAAGACATTCTTTTGCAACACACCTATTAAGCGAAGGAGCAGACCTTAAAGCAGTAAAAGAATTGCTAGGGCATGCGAGTTTAGCATCAACACAAGTATATACTCATAATAGTATAGCAAAACTTAAAGATGTATATTTAAAATCGCATCCGAGAAGATAATAAATAACCCTTAAATCTATTTTTAGTATGAAAGTAAATGTGCAAACCCCAAATTTTTCAGCAGATGCTAAGCTTATCAGTTTTATTAACAAGAAACTTTCTAAGTTGGAAACGTTTTATGATAGAATTGTTTATGCAGATGTTTTTCTAAAAGTTCAGAATACAAGTGGAAAAGAGAATAAAACCATAGAGATATTACTAAGCTTACCCGGTGAAGATGCCGTGGCAAAAAAGGAAGCAAAAACTTTTGAAGAGGCTATAGACGAGGCTACTAAAGCCTTAGAAAGACAGCTTAAAAAAAAGAAACAAAAAGAAAGAGCATTTTCTTAAGAAATTTTTATAAAAAAGTTTTCTATAAATAATTATTTATTTACATTTGCAGTCCGTTAGCAATAGCGGACTTTTTTATGTCAAAAAAAGTAAAAATGCCGATGTAGCTCAGCTGGCTAGAGCAGCTGATTTGTAATCAGCAGGTCGTGGGTTCGAGTCCCTCCATCGGCTCATTGAAATGGATGAGTTTTCAGGATAAGAAGATGTTTAATGATATCTTTTCGAGGGACGAGAAGTTTACCCTGCGCGAAGCCGAAGGGAGTCCCTCCATCGGCTCATTGTTTTTTGAATTGTTGATATTAATTAAATTGGGGAGATACTCAAGCGGCCAACGAGGACAGACTGTAAATCTGTTGGTTTTACCTTCGCAGGTTCGAATCCTGCTCTCCCCACTAAAACTCCAGTATAAATATAGTCGAATTTGAAATAAAGGAGTTTAAAAAAATAATGTGAAGGCTATCGGTATATTATGTTTGGAAAATATCAAAACATTAAGTACCTTTGCACGCCTTTTATAGGTGTAAGTGAACTTATAAATTTTGTAAAAACTTAAAAAGCGGGAGTAGCTCAGTTGGTAGAGCGTCAGCCTTCCAAGCTGAATGTCGCCGGTTCGAACCCGGTCTCCCGCTCAAAAAAAGCAAAATGAAAAGCAAAATGAAAATGATGTTTTTGCTAAAAGATTTCTTCCTTAATATATTTTAAGGTAGACTTTACGCCGGTGTAGCTCAGGGGTAGAGCGTTTCCTTGGTAAGGAAGAGGTCATGGGTTCAAATCCCATCATTGGCTCAAATTTTTGTTCATAATAAAAATAAATATATAACTAAGATTAAATTAATACAAAATGGCAAAAGAAACATATGATCGTTCGAAACCACACTTAAATGTTGGGACAATTGGACACGTAGATCACGGTAAAACAACTTTAACGGCTGCTATTACAAAAGTTTTAGCAGATGCCGGTTTTTCAGAAGCAAAATCATTTGATCAAATCGATAACGCACCTGAAGAAAAAGAAAGAGGAATTACAATCAACTCTTCACACGTAGAATATCAAACAGCTAATCGTCACTACGCACATGTTGACTGTCCCGGTCACGCCGATTACGTAAAAAACATGGTAACCGGTGCCGCGCAGATGGATGGTGCAATACTTGTTGTTGCAGCCACAGACGGACCTATGCCACAAACACGTGAGCATATCCTTTTAGGACGTCAAGTAGGTATTCCTCGTATCGTCGTGTTTATGAATAAAGTAGACATGGTAGATGATGAAGAGTTACTAGAATTAGTTGAAATGGAAATTAGAGAGCTTCTTTCTTTTTATGAGTATGACGGTGATAACGGTCCCGTAATTGCCGGTTCTGCACTTGGTGCTTTAAACGGCGAAGAAAAATGGGTTAAGACCGTAATGGACTTAATGGATGCTGTAGATACTTGGATCGAATTACCAAAACGTGATGTTGATAAAGATTTCTTGATGCCTATCGAGGATGTATTCTCAATTACAGGTCGTGGTACTGTAGCAACCGGTCGTATTGAAACTGGAGTTGCCAACACAGGAGATCCGGTAGATATTATTGGTATGGGAGCAGAAAAATTAACCTCGGTTATTACTGGAGTAGAAATGTTCCGTAAAATATTGGATAGAGGTGAAGCCGGAGACAATGTGGGTATACTTTTAAGAGGTATCGAAAAATCTCAAATTAGAAGAGGAATGGTTATCTGTAAGCAGGGTTCCGTAACTCCTCACGCAAAATTCAAAGCTGAAGTTTATATCCTTAAAAAAGAAGAAGGAGGTCGTCACACGCCATTCCATAATAACTACCGTCCGCAGTTTTACGTTCGTACAACAGACGTAACAGGAACAATTAATCTACCTGACGGAGTTGAAATGGTAATGCCCGGTGATAACCTCACCATAACTGTAGATTTATTACAGCCTATTGCAATGAATGTAGGTCTTCGTTTTGCTATTCGTGAAGGTGGTAGAACTGTAGGTGCTGGACAAGTTACCGAAATTTTAGATTAAACATATGTTATAAAAAGAGTAAGGTGTCCCGATTTTTTTTCGGGATACCTTGACTTTTATAACGCCTTTAAGTGTTCTTTAAAACACAAAAAAATGTTAATTCGCCAAAGTGATTAACAAATTATACGGGTTTAGCTCAGTTGGTAGAGCACTGGTCTCCAAAACCAGGTGTCGGGAGTTCGAGCCTCTCAACCCGTGCGAAGCAAGGTTGAAGGCGAGAAGCCTGTCCCGAATGAAAGGATTGAATTTCGGGAAGCCTCTCAACCCGTGCGAAGCAAGGTGGAAGGCGAGAAGCCTGTCCCGAATGAAAGGATTGAATTTCGGGAAGCCTCTCAACCCGTGCGAAGCAAGGTTGAAGGCGAGAAGATAAATAGAACTGTTGAAATTTAAAATTTAACTAAATACATTTAGTTATGATTAATTATATAAAAGAATCCTTTAGCGAGTTAAAAAACCATGTTACTTGGACCCCCTGGGCAGAAGCACAAAGATTGACGGTTATAGTAGCCGGCTTTTCGGTGGTTTTAGCGCTGGCTGTTTATGGAGTAGATACGGTTTTTTCTAAAATAATAAGTATTTACTTTCAATGGATTAAGTCTTAAAAAAATGACTGAAACTAAGAATACAAAAAAATGGTATGTGATTCGCTCGGTGAGCGGAAAGGAACATAAAATAAAAGAATATATTGAATCTGAAGTTTCTCGATTAAAACTTGAGGATTATATAGAGCAGGTTTTAGTTCCTACTGAAAAAGTGATTCAAATACGCAACGGAAAAAAAATAAATAAAGAAAAAGTATTTACTCCGGGTTATTTATACATTCAGGCAAACCTATCCGGTGAAATACCCCATATTATAAAATCTATAAACGGTGTAATTGGATTTTTGGGAGAAGTTAAGGGAGGAGATCCTGTACCACTTAGACAAGCTGAGGTTAACAGGTTGTTAGGTAAAGTCGATGAACTTTCTGTTCAAGATGAAAATGTTAATATACCGTTTGTAATTGGAGAAACAGTAAAAGTTATCGATGGTCCGTTTAACGGATTTAACGGAACCGTAGAAAAAATTAACGAAGAAAAGCGTAAACTTGAGGTAATGGTGAAGATTTTTGGAAGAAAAACCCCATTAGAATTAAGCTATATGCAAGTAGAAAAAATTTAATTGTTACACACTATATAAATTTGGTTTGTTATTGGCTTCCACTTTAACAAACCCCAATTTTTAAAAACTAGAAATGGCAAAAGAAGTAGATAAAGTAGTAAAACTGCAAGTTCGTGGAGGTGCTGCTAACCCATCGCCACCGGTAGGACCCGCACTTGGAGCTGCAGGTGTTAACATTATGGAGTTCTGCAAGCAATTTAACGCAAGAACTCAAGATAAGCAGGGTAAAGTATTACCAGTTGCAATTACGGTGTATAAAGATAAATCATTCGATTTTGTTATTAAAACACCTCCTGCCGCTGTACAAATACTAGAAGCTGCTAAGATTAAGAAAGGTTCCGGAGAACCGCATGTTAGAAAAGTAGCTACTATTACTTGGGACCAAGTAAAAGCAATTGCTGAAGATAAAATGCCGGATTTAAACGCATTTACAATTGAATCTGCAATGAAAATGGTTGCCGGAACAGCGCGTTCAATGGGAGTAAAAATAAAAGGTGCAGCACCTTTTTAACCTGAAAAAGAATCAAAAAAAATGGCAAAATTAACAAAAAAGCAAAAAGAAGCTCGCTCAAAAATAGAACCTAACAAGGTATATTCTATCGATGAAGCTTCAGCTTTAATTAAAGAAATATCCAACGTAAATTTCGACCCTTCGGTCGACCTAGCTGTACGACTTAATGTTGACCCGCGTAAAGCGAACCAAATGGTGCGTGGAGTAGTTACACTTCCTCACGGAACAGGTAAAGATGTTAAGGTATTAGCTTTAGTAACCCCAGATAAAGAAGAAGAAGCTAAAGCCGCTGGTGCCGATTATGTTGGATTAGACGAGTACCTCACCAAAATAAAAGGTGGATGGACAGACGTAGATGTTATTGTAACAATGCCTAGTGTTATGGGAAAATTAGGTCCGTTAGGTCGTATTTTAGGACCTCGTGGATTAATGCCTAACCCCAAGACCGGAACTGTAACTATGGATGTCGCTAAAGCGGTTTCGGATGTAAAAGCCGGTAAAATCGATTTCAAAGTCGATAAAACCGGAATTGTTCATGCTGCAATAGGAAAAGCATCTTTCGATGCCGATAAAATAGTTGGTAACGCAAAAGAATTAATATCAACACTTATTAAATTAAAACCGCAAGCGGCTAAAGGTGTTTATATCAAAAGCATTTTTATGTCCAGTACCATGAGTCCGGGTGTAGAAATAGATGCAAAAAGCCTTGCTGGGTAGTAAAATATAACGATATGACAAGAGAAGAAAAATCAAAAGTAATCGAAGCACTTACTGCACAGCTTTCTGAAAGTCAAACTATTTACTTGGCAGATATTTCAGGACTTGATGCAGGAACAACCAGTAACTTACGTCGTGCTTGTTTTAAAGCCGGAGTAAAACTTTCGGTTGTAAAAAACACATTGCTTAAAAAAGCAATGGACGGGTCTGATAAAGACTTTGGAGATTTACCCGAAGTTCTTAAAGGAAATACATCTCTTATGTTTTCTGATGTGAGCAATGCACCCGCTAAAGTAATTAAAGAATTCAGAAAAAAATCTGACAAACCCTTACTTAAAGGAGCATTCATTGAAGAAGCTATTTATATAGGAGATGAGCAATTAGATGCACTTGTAAATATTAAATCTAAGGACGAATTAATTGGTGATATTGTTTCATTGCTACAATCACCAGCTAAAAACGTTATTTCGGCACTTAAGTCAGGTGGCGGAAAATTAGCGGGTATCCTTAAAACATTATCCGAAAAAGAAGGATAATACATTAAAAAAACAACTTTAAATTAAATATTAAAATTACTTAAAAACGATAGAAAATGGCAGATTTAAAAGATTTCGCAGAACAATTAGTTAACTTAACAGTAAAAGAAGTAAATGAGTTGGCTGATATTTTAAAAGAAGAATATGGCATAGAACCAGCTGCTGCTGCTGTAGCCGTTGCCGCAACCGGTGGAGCCGGAGGAGGTGAAGCTGCAGAAGAGCAAACCGAATTTGATGTAATTCTTAAAGCAGCAGGACCTTCTAAATTAGCAGTTGTTAAATTGGTAAAAGAATTAACAGGTGCCGGTCTTAAAGATGCAAAAGGATTAGTTGATAATGCACCTTCTCCAATTAAAGAAGGTGTGTCTAAAGACGAAGCCGAAGCTTTAAAAACACAGTTAGAAGAAGCCGGAGCTGAAGTTGAACTTAAATAAGTTCGCACACAGAAAACCTTAAGGTTTAGGTCTTCCCGATGCTCGGGTTAGACCTAAACCATTTTGCGTATATAATGGTTTCACGTTTTTTACGTATATGCAAACACTAATTACTTTAATTAAAATTCATCCATAGATGTCAGCAACGCAAACTGAAAGATTGAATTTTTCCTCTGTAAAACACATTCCAAAATATCCGGATTTTTTGGATATTCAGATTAAATCGTTCCAAGATTTTTTCCAACTGGAAACCAAATCAGATGAAAGAGGAAACGAAGGACTTTATAAAACCTTCTTGGAAAATTTTCCAATCACCGATACTAGAAACCAATTTGTTTTAGAATTTTTAGACTATTTTGTAGATCCTCCTAGATATTCTATTCAAGAATGTATAGAGCGTGGATTAACCTATAGTGTACCACTAAAAGCACGCTTAAAACTGTATTGTACGGATCCCGAACACGAAGACTTCGAAACCATTGTTCAAGATGTTTTCTTAGGTACCATTCCTTACATGACACCCAGTGGCACTTTTGTAATAAATGGAGCAGAACGCGTTGTTGTTTCTCAACTTCACCGTTCACCGGGTGTATTTTTCGGACAATCTTTTCATGCTAACGGTACAAAACTTTACTCGGCAAGAGTAATACCTTTTAAAGGTTCTTGGATTGAATTTGCTACCGATATTAACAGCGTAATGTATGCCTATATCGATAGAAAGAAAAAATTACCTGTTACAACGCTCTTCCGCGCCATAGGTTTTGAAAGAGATAAAGATATCCTTGAAATTTTTGACCTTGCCGAAGAAGTAAGAGCCACAAAAACAGGACTTAAAAAATATCTAGGTAGAAAACTTGCTGCTCGTGTATTAAAAACTTGGCATGAAGACTTTGTAGATGAAGATACGGGAGAAGTTGTTTCTATTGAACGAAACGAAATTGTTTTAGACCGCGATACCGTTCTTGAAAAAGAGCATATTGAGGAAATTTTAGAATCCGGTTCAAAAACAATTCTGCTTCACAAAGAAGATCAACACTTGGCAGATTACGCCATTATACATAATACATTACAAAAAGACCCTACCAATTCCGAAAAGGAAGCCGTAGAGCATATCTACAGACAACTTCGTAACGCCGAACCACCGGATGAAGAAACAGCACGTGGAATTATTCATAAGCTGTTCTTTAGTGATCAACGTTACAACTTAGGAGAAGTTGGTCGTTTTAGAATGAACAAAAAATTAGGTCTTGATATCGACATGGATAAGCTTGTTCTTACCAAAGAAGACATCATCACCATCGTAAAATATTTAATCGAGTTAATTAACTCAAAAGCTGAAATTGATGATATAGATCACTTGTCTAACAGACGTGTTCGTACTGTCGGTGAACAACTTTCATCTCAATTTGGAGTAGGATTAGCACGTATGGCTCGTACCATTCGCGAACGAATGAACGTTAGAGATAACGAAGTGTTTACACCAATAGATTTAATTAATGCAAAAACATTATCATCGGTAATTAATTCATTTTTTGGGACCAATCAATTGTCTCAATTTATGGATCAAACCAATCCCTTAGCAGAAATTACGCACAAGCGTCGTCTTTCTGCCTTAGGACCCGGTGGTCTTTCAAGAGAAAGAGCCGGATTTGAAGTACGTGATGTTCACTACACACACTACGGAAGATTATGTCCTATTGAAACACCTGAGGGACCAAATATCGGATTAATATCTTCTCTTTCCGTATATGCAAAAGTAAATCACTTAGGTTTCCTAGAAACACCTTATCGTAAGGTTGAAGATGGAAAAATAGATTTAAAAAGTGAACCAATTTATCTTTCTGCCGAAGAAGAAGAAGAAAAGAAAATAGCACAAGCCCATATTAACTTAGATGAAGACGGTACCATCCTTGAAGATAGAGTTATTGCTCGTATGGAAGGAGACTTTCCGGTGGTTACACCACAAGATATTCATTATACAGATGTGGCACCCAATCAAATATCCTCAATCTCGGCATCTTTAATCCCATTTTTAGAACACGATGATGCAAACCGTGCCTTGATGGGTTCTAATATGATGCGTCAAGCGGTACCGCTTATGGTTGCTGAATCTCCTATTGTAGGAACCGGATTAGAACGTCAAGTAGCAAAAGATTCAAGAGTATTAATCAATGCCGAAGGAGAAGGGGTCGTTGAATATGTTGATGCAGACCAGATAAGAATTAAATACTACCGAACCAAAGAAGAACAATTAGTAAGTTTTGACGGAGATACCAAAACCTATAACCTAATTAAATTTAGAAAAACCAATCAAAGTACATCCATTAACCTAAAACCTATTGTTAAAAAAGGAGATAAGGTAACAAAAGGGCAAGTACTTTGCCAAGGTTATGCCACCGAAAAAGGTGAGTTGGCACTAGGAAGAAATATGAAGGTAGCATTTATGCCTTGGAAAGGATATAACTTTGAGGATGCAATCGTAATTTCTGAAAAAGTTGTTCGTGAAGATATCTTTACATCTATCCATATCGATGAATACTCCCTGGAAGTTCGTGATACCAAATTAGGCAATGAAGAACTCACCAATGATATTCCAAACGTTTCTGAAGAAGCCACAAAAGATTTAGACGAAAACGGAATGATACGAATAGGTGCCGAAGTAAAACCGGGCGATATTTTAATCGGAAAAATTACACCAAAAGGAGAAAGTGATCCAACACCCGAAGAAAAATTATTACGAGCTATCTTTGGTGATAAAGCCGGTGATGTAAAAGACGCCTCTTTAAAAGCATCTCCATCTTTACACGGTGTAATTATCGATAAAAAATTGTTTTCACGCTCAATAAAAGACAAACGAAAAAGAGCGCAGGACAAAGAAGATATCGCCGCACTAGAAGCCGAATACGATATAAAATTTGATAAACTCCGTGAGGTTCTTATCGAAAAACTTTTTACCATCGTAGGAGGTAAAACAGCGCAAGGAGTGACCAATGAGTTGGGCGAAGTAGTTTTTCCGAAAGGAAAAAAATTCACTCTAAAAATGCTTAATGCTGTAGACGACTACTCTCATCTTACCGGTGGAACTTGGACAACAGATAAAGAAACCAACAAACTGGTAAAAGAGTTAATGCACAACTACAAGATAAAAGAAAACGATTTGCAAGGAAACCTAAGACGTGAAAAATTTACTATTTCCGTAGGGGACGAATTGCCTTCAGGCATTTTAAAACTTGCAAAAGTTTATGTAGCTAAAAAACGTAAACTTAAGGTCGGAGACAAAATGGCGGGACGTCACGGTAATAAAGGTATCGTTGCACGTATTGTACGCCAAGAAGATATGCCTTTCTTAGAAGACGGAACACCGGTAGATATTGTGCTTAATCCGCTCGGAGTACCTTCTCGTATGAACATCGGTCAGATATACGAAACCGTGTTAGGTTGGGCCGGTCAAAAATTAGGACGCAAATTTGCAACTCCCATTTTTGATGGAGCAACCATAGACCAAATAAATGCGCTTACAGATGAAGCCGGAATACCTAGATTCGGGCACACCTATCTCTATGACGGAGGAACAGGCGAACGCTTTGACCAACCCGCTACCGTAGGTGTTATTTACATGATTAAACTTGGGCATATGATTGATGATAAAATGCACGCACGTTCGATAGGTCCTTACTCATTGATTACGCAACAACCACTCGGTGGTAAAGCACAATTTGGTGGACAAAGATTTGGAGAAATGGAAGTTTGGGCACTTGAAGCATACGGTGCTTCAAGTACACTACGCGAAATTTTAACCGTAAAATCTGATGATGTAATAGGAAGAGCCAAAACCTACGAATCAATCGTAAAAGGCGAACCTATGCCCGAACCCGGATTACCCGAATCCTTCAACGTGTTGATGCACGAATTAAAAGGTCTTGGGTTAGACATTAGATTAGAAGAGTAAAAATTTCCCGCAAATAATCGGTTATTGCGGGAATATATTTCGTTTTTAAACGAAAACAGAAGTAGATACTACTTCAAAAAAACATAACAAAGCATAATAAGTATTATGGCAAGAAGAAATAAAGAACACACAGTTAAGAAATTTAGTAAAATTTCAATTGGTTTAGCCTCTCCGGAGTCAATCCTAGCAGAATCTCGAGGCGAAGTGCTTAAACCCGAAACCATTAACTATCGTACTCATAAACCAGAACGTGACGGATTGTTTTGTGAGCGTATATTTGGTCCTATAAAAGACTATGAGTGTGCCTGCGGAAAATACAAACGTATTCGTTATAAAGGAATCGTTTGTGATCGTTGTGGAGTAGAAGTTACTGAGAAAAAAGTAAGACGAGACCGGGTAGGGCATATTAATTTGGTAGTACCCGTAGCACATATATGGTACTTTCGTAGTCTCCCTAACAAAATAGGATACCTATTAGGACTACCTTCCAAAAAATTGGATATGATTATTTACTACGAAAGATACGTAGTAATACAACCCGGAATTGCCAAAAATGAAGAAGGAGAACCATTACAAAAAATGGACTTCCTAACAGAAGAAGAATACTTGAATATCCTCGATACACTTCCGCAAGAAAATATGTATCTGGAAGATAGCGACCCCAATAAGTTTATTGCTAAAATGGGTGCCGAATGTTTAATAGAATTATTAAGACGAATAGATTTGGATGAACTATCTTTTGAACTTCGTCATAAAGCTAATAATGAAACTTCCAAACAACGTAAAACAGAAGCGTTAAAACGATTACAAGTAGTAGAAGCTCTCCGTGAAGCCAATAAAAATAGAGAAAACAAACCCGAGTGGATGATTATGAAAGTAATCCCGGTAATCCCACCCGAACTACGTCCGCTTGTACCATTAGACGGTGGTCGTTTTGCTACATCCGACTTAAATGACTTATACCGAAGAGTAATCATCCGAAACAATCGTCTAAAAAGATTAGTAGAGATAAAAGCACCGGAAGTTATTTTACGTAATGAAAAGCGTATGCTACAAGAATCTGTAGATTCATTATTTGATAACACACGTAAATCTTCAGCTGTAAAAACCGAAGCCAATAGACCGTTAAAATCACTTTCAGATTCTTTAAAAGGGAAACAAGGACGTTTTCGTCAAAACCTATTAGGTAAAAGAGTAGATTACTCGGCTCGCTCGGTAATTGTTGTAGGACCCGAACTTAAATTATACGAATGCGGTATCCCTAAAGATATGGCCGCTGAACTTTACAAACCTTTCATTATTAGAAAATTAATAGAAAGAGGAATTGTAAAAACTGTAAAATCTGCTAAAAAGATTATCGATAAAAAAGAACCGGTCGTTTGGGATATTCTGGAAAATGTATTAAAAGGACATCCGGTACTACTTAACAGGGCTCCTACTTTGCACCGTTTAGGTATTCAAGCTTTTCAACCCAAATTAATCGAAGGAAAAGCAATTCAATTGCATCCATTGGTTTGTACGGCATTTAATGCCGATTTTGATGGAGACCAAATGGCAGTACATCTGCCTCTGGGACCGGAAGCAATATTGGAAGCACAACTATTAATGTTAGCCTCTCATAATATCCTAAACCCTGCTAACGGATCTCCGGTTGCAGTACCCTCTCAAGATATGGTACTGGGGCTATATTATATGACCAAGTTAAGAAAATCAACCAAAGATCATAAAGTAAAAGGAGAAGGACTTACCTTTTATTCAGCAGAAGAATTAATTATAGCATATAACGAAAAAAAAGTTGATCTCAATGCTGAAATAAAAATAAGAACAAAAGATTTTAATGAAAAAGGAGAATTGGTTAATCAAATTATTACAACTACCGTAGGTAGAGTAATCTTTAATGAGCAAGTTCCAGAACAAGCCGGATATATTAATGAAATACTTACCAAAAAATCTTTACGAGATATCATTGGTAATATCTTAAAAATAACAGATGTACCTACTACTGCAGAATTTCTTGACGGAATCAAAACGTTAGGTTATAAATTTGCCTTTGAAGGAGGATTGTCATTTAGCCTCGGAGATATTATTATCCCCTCCGAAAAGCAATCTATGATAGATGAAGCCAATAAAAAAGTAGATGCTATTATAGGAAACTATAATATGGGTCTGATTACCAATAATGAGCGTTATAATCAAGTTATTGACATCTGGACGGCAACCAATGCCGAACTTACCGAACTCTCTATGAAACGTATCAGAGAAGATAAACAAGGATTTAATTCGGTGTATATGATGCTTGATTCAGGTGCAAGAGGTAGTAAAGAACAAATTCGACAGCTCACCGGAATGCGCGGGTTAATGGCAAAGCCTAAAAAATCTACCGCTGGAGGAGGCGAAATTATTGAAAATCCAATTCTTTCAAACTTTAAAGAAGGACTATCAATCCTTGAATACTTCATTTCTACTCACGGCGCACGTAAAGGACTTGCAGATACGGCTCTTAAAACAGCAGATGCCGGTTATTTAACCAGACGCCTGGTAGATGTATCTCAAGATGTAATTATCAATACGGAAGATTGTGGAACCTTACGAGGTATAGAAGTGAAACCACTCAAGAAAAATGAAGAAGTTGTTGAAACCTTAGGTGAAAGAATTGCCGGTAGAACATCATTACATGACGTTTATAACCCATTAACAAACGAGTTGTTAGTTGAATCCGGCGGGCATATTTCGGACGAAATTGCACAAGTAATTGAAGCATCTCCAATCGAATCGGTAGAAGTAAGATCAGCATTAACATGTGAAGCTAAAAAAGGTATATGCGCCGCTTGTTACGGTCGAAATCTCGCTACCAATAAAATGGTTCAAAAAGGAGAAGCTGTAGGAGTAGTAGCAGCACAATCTATTGGTGAACCGGGAACACAGTTAACGTTGCGTACCTTCCACGTTGGAGGTATTGCCGGAAACATTTCAGAGGAAAATAAACTCTTAGCCAAATTTGATGGTATTGCTGAAATAGAAGACCTTAAAACCGTTAAAAGCGAAAATTCTGAAGGAAAAATAGTTGACGTTGTAATTTCTCGTACTTCAGAAATTAAAATTGTTGATAAGAAAACAGGTATTGTTTTAAGCACAAATAACATTCAATACGGTTCAACTATCTTTATTAAAAATGGTGATACTGTTAAAAAAGGTGATGTAATATCACAATGGGATCCGTATAATGGTGTTATTATTTCTGAGTTTGCAGGTTCTGTTAAATATGAAAATATAGAACAAGGGGTTACTTTCCAAGTTGAAATTGATGAACAAACCGGCTTCCAAGAAAAAGTTATTTCTGAATCTAGAGATAAGAAAAAAATACCTACACTTCACATTATAGGAAAAGAAGGAGAGGTAATACGCTCGTACAACTTACCGGTAGGAGCACACATTATGGTAGAGGATGAAGAGAAAATTAAAATTGGTAAAATTTTAGTTAAAATTCCGCGTAAATCTTCAAAAGCCGGAGATATAACAGGAGGTCTACCTCGTGTAACCGAATTGTTTGAAGCGCGTAACCCATCAAATCCAGCAGTTGTAAGTGAAATAGACGGTGTGGTTTCTTTCGGTAAAATTAAACGCGGTAATCGTGAGATTATTATTGAAGCAAAAACAGGTGAGATTAAGAAGTATTTGGTTAAACTTTCCAATCAAATTCTGGTTCAAGAAAACGATTATGTGCGAGCCGGTTCTCCTCTTTCAGACGGTTCAATAACTCCGCTCGATATCCTTAACATCAAAGGACCCTCTGCGGTTCAACAGTATTTGGTAAATGAAGTACAAGAGGTTTATCGTTTACAAGGTGTGAAGATTAATGATAAACACTTTGAGGTGGTTGTTCGCCAAATGATGCGTAAAGTTAAGATTGTTGATTCAGGCGATACCACGTTCTTAGAAAATCAATTGGTTCATAAATACGATTTTATAGAAGAAAACGATAAAATATTCGGAATGAAGGTGGTTACCAATGCAGGTGATTCTGAATTATTAAAAGAAGGTCAAATCATTTCACCAAGAGAGTTGCGAGATGAAAATTCTATTTTGCGTAGAAACGATAAACAATTAGTTGAAGCCAGAGATGCGGTGCCAGCTACCGCAACTCCAATTCTGCAAGGAATTACCAGAGCTTCGCTCCAAACCAAGTCGTTTATTTCGGCTGCATCATTCCAAGAAACAACTAAAGTATTAAACGAAGCTGCTGTAGCTGCTAAAGTTGATACGTTAGAAGGTTTAAAAGAAAATGTAATTGTAGGTCATAGAATTCCTGCCGGAACGGGTATGAGAGAATATGAGTCTATCATTGTAGGCTCTAAAGAAGAATTGGAAGAAATGAGCCGTGAAAAGCAAGAAGTAAATTATAACTAATTGTAATACAATATGAAGTATAAAAAAACCCGATAAGTTTTCTTGTCGGGATTTTTGTATCTTAACTAATTACTAATTCTTATCTTTGTAAAAATATTTATACAATTATGTCAGATTCAAAACAACCTAAAAAAGGACAAATAAACATCGAACTTGAAGAAAAAGTAGCTCAAGGTATTTACAGTAATTTAGCAATTATTAATCATTCTGTTTCAGAGTTTGTAATTGATTTTGTTTCCATTATGCCCGGCGTACCGAAAAGTAAAGTAAAATCTCGTATTATTTTAACACCACAACATGCGAAACGATTGTTAAAAGCATTAGGAGATAATATTCATCGTTTTGAAAAGGCACATGGTGAAATTAAAGACTATGACCAGCCACCAATGCCTTTAAGTTTTGGACCTACAGGGCAAGCATAAACCAAAAGTTTTGCAACAACTTTTAATTAAATTCGCTTACAAAATGTAATTTAACGTTTGGAAATTTTTGTTGCGTCATTTGCAATGTAAAATTAGAATCTGCAAAAAACACCAACTGCCCTCGTTTGTCCTTGGCTAAAAATTTAGCTTTTATTCGTTTAAACTCGATAAGTTCATCATAATTGGATTTGTTTATATCAACCCAGCAAGCTTTATATACATTAAGGTTTTCGTACCTACAAGTAGCCCCGTATTCATGTTCTAAGCGGTACTGAATTACCTCAAACTGTAACGCACCAACGGTACCTATTACTTTTCTTCCGTTTAGTTCTAGTGTAAAAAGTTGCGCGACTCCTTCATCCATTAATTGGTCTATCCCTTTTTCAAGTTGTTTGCTTTTCATAGGATCTGCATTATTAATGTACTTAAAATGTTCGGGAGAAAAACTAGGGATGCCTTTGTAAAGTAAGTTTTCACCTTCAGTAATTGTATCACCAATTTTGAAGTTTCCGGTATCGTGTAATCCTACAATATCGCCGGGATAGGATTTGTCTACAATTTGTTTTTTTTCGGCAAAGAAAGCATTAGGGCTGGAAAATTTCATTTTTTTACCATTTCTAACATGTAAATAGGGTTTGTTTCGTTCAAAAACACCTGAAACAATTTTAATAAAAGCCAATCGATCCCTGTGTTTGGGATCCATATTAGCATGAATTTTAAAAACAAAGCCTGTAAAGTTTGGTTCGTCGGGTTTAACGAGTCTAATCGTACTTTCTTTAGGTCGTGGAGCAGGAGCTATTTCAACAAAACAATCCAATAATTCTCTAACACCAAAGTTGTTTAAAGCAGAACCAAAGAAAACAGGTTGCAACGCCCCGTTAAGGTATTCTTCTTTTGAAAATATGGGGTAAATACCCGATGTTAATTCTATTTCTTCTCGTAGTGTCGAAGCGGCTTGATTTCCTACAAGCTTATCTAGCTCATTGTCTTCAAGGTTTGAGATTTCAATAGTTTCTTCAATATTTTTTCGACTATCTCCGCTAAAAAGATTAATATTCTTCTCCCATATGTTATAAATACCTTTAAATTCATATCCCATTCCTATCGGAAAACTCAAAGGAGTAACTCTAAGGTTTAGTTTTTGTTCTATTTCGTCAAGTAATTCAAAGGCTTCTTTTCCTTCTCTATCCAGCTTATTAATAAAAACAATGATAGGAATGTTACGCATTCTACAAACTTCAACCAACTTTTCGGTTTGTTCTTCCACTCCTTTGGCAACATCGATAACAACAATTACACTATCTACAGCTGTAAGTGTTCTAAAAGTGTCTTCGGCAAAATCTTTGTGTCCCGGAGTATCTAGAATATTTATTTTTGTGCCGTTATATTCAAAAGCCAAAACCGAAGTAGCTACAGAGATTCCTCTTTGTCGCTCTATTTCCATAAAATCGCTGGTTGCTCCCTTTTTAATTTTATTAGACTTCACTGCACCGGCTTCTTGAATAGCTCCGCCAAAAAGTAATAATTTTTCGGTTAAAGTTGTTTTTCCTGCATCCGGGTGAGAAATAATCCCAAAGGTTCTTCTCCTGTTAATTTCTTTTTGTAATGACATTAAATTTTTGATTTAAAGGGGCAAATATACGAGTTGTTTTGTTTAATATTAAGTAGATAATGAAGTAAAATGTATATTTTTATTCTCACATTTTTTTAAAGGTTAACCCTTAAAATATCAGGCGTATACGTGTTTTTACGTATGTTGTGTTCCTACAATTTATAACAAAAAAAGTCGAAATAAAATGTGTTTTTATGCAGTTCAACGAATTTATATTACAGTTTAACTAAAAGATTACTTTTTGTAAGGTTTTACTGTATTTAGCTATTTATATTTGTAAAAAAATAAATGCAGTTGGGGCATTTTACTTAAATAAGTATCAAAATATAATAGAGATGCAAAAAAATATTTTTAAAATTCTAAAGAATCGCATTACCCTAATCAACTTATTGATAATGTTATTTTTTGTGGGTAATATAAAGGGGCAAAACTTACCAAATTTAGTGCCTAATCCAAATGAAGGGTTACCGGTTTTATACGCATTACCCGATAATCATGCCGAATTCTATACGGCAGTACCCAACCCCGCCGAAAATCCGTTGCCTTCCACAACAACTCAGGTTCTGGACAGAACTTTTACCGGTAAAGCTTTTGGGTATAGAGCAACTAACAATAAACTATATGCCTTTTTTGATAGATCATTGTATGAAATTGATATTGAAACCGGAACAACCACTTTTGTTGCCGGATGGATCATACATGGAAGAGCTTTTGGAATAGAATTTTATGTAAATAACACAACCGGGGAAGAAGTAATGTTTGTTGTTGGCTACCCCAATCAAAGCAATACTGGTGCAATAAAACTTTATGCTTTTGATCCAAATAATAACTGGGCACCTTATGCGGGATTTTATAAATATTTCTCAGGTGACACTAATTATGTTAACGGAATATCTTGGGATCCCACAACAGCCCAACTTTATGTTCAAAGAACAAATCCTAATAATTTAAGTGTAGATTTCTATACCGTTGATGTAAGCAACGCTTCAACAACCTACGCTTTTACCATACAAAACACAATCGAAGGAGACGGAATAGGATTTGCCGCCGATAGAAAAATGTACACCGAAGATGATACTGCAGGTGCAAGCAGGCTTTTGTATGAAGTTACTACAACAGGAAATATTACTCCTGCTGCAAATTTGGGAGGAATCTTTGATGTTGAGGGCGTTACGGGAAATGCCGGAGCCAGAACCGACGGTGGAGATGCACCGGAATCTTACGGTTGGGCAGCTCATTATATGTCGCCTATAATTTCAAATATACCAACTACATATTTAGGAATTGTTCCACCCGATTCTGAAAACCCCTTAACAATTTTCGGAAATGGTTCAGGAGACGATAACAATGGTGTTGACGATGAGGAAGGAGTTGATTTAAACGGAAATTCATTAGACGGACAAAACCTGTTACTTGGAGAATCATATACACTCGATATAACTACATATGGAGTTGGATACTTAAACGCTTGGATAGATTGGAATGGAAACGGAACTTTTGATGCTACAGAACAAGTTGCAACAGACATCGCTTCCTCCGGAGGATTACTAAACCTTACTATCAACGTTCCTGCAAATGCCTCTGTAGGTACTTCCTATGCCAGATTTAGATACTCTTCAGAAACCGGTTTAACAGCCGGTAATAGCATTGCAATTGACGGGGAAACAGAAGACTATCAAATTAACATATCCAACGGTTCATTCGATTGGTCATTTGATTGTGGAGATGATAAAAAAGTAGATGAATACGGATACAACGCAAATTGTCAACAAAATACTTTTATACCAATTCCGGATTCAAACAATATTTATCAATATGCTGTTGAAATTATTTATAAAGGAACCAATCCCGGAAATACCATACAATTTACAGACTCTTCAAATTTTTCTTATACTCTAAATAGAACAACTCCGTTTGGTGGTAGCCATAATGTTTGGGTGTATAGAGGAATTATTAACGGAACTACCAGTTCAATTACTTATGTAGATAATTCCAATAACTGCTCGCTTCAATCGGTTATGGTATATGCCTTTAGAAACATACCTGGCGCTCCCGCCAATACAGGAGAATTTACCGTAAGAAGCGGATATAATAGTATTCAATACATTACTTTAGATATCCCGCTCCATTCATCTTCCAGAGACATTAATATCGATGTACCGCTATCTGAATTAACCCCTGACGGTAGGTATTTGTTATTATCCGCAACTGCCGGAGGAGTTACAAGTCAAACATTTATTTATGGACCCGATAGCTCTTTACCCGGAGGAAATTGCTGTCTGGCAATTCCCTCTCTTACACTTGCAGGTGTACCGGGTACCGCCAACCAAGTCGTTATAACAATCGACACCAGAAACTATCAAAACGGACAATCTGTGGCCGGACAATCTTGGGTTATGTCAAGTATGATAAGTATAGAATCAATTTGTTATGATGATTTGGAAGTTATTCTGAACAACAAAGAAAACGTATCTTGCTTCGGAGAAGCTACAGGCTCAATAGATATCACAGTAACCGGTGGAGTACCACCTTACACTTACCTGTGGAGTAACGGCGCAACAACAGAAGATTTAAACAATATTCCGGCAGGAACTTATTCGGTAACAGTTTCCGATTCTATCGGAAATTTAGCAACGTTATTAGATGTTATTATTGAACAACCGGATGAACTGATTATTAATACACAAAATAAAGATAATGTTCTCTGTTATGGAGAGTCCACAGGAGCAATTAATATTGCCGTAACCGGTGGAACACCACCTTATACTTATTCTTGGAGTAACGGCGCAACAACAGAAGATCTAAACAATATTCCGGCAGGAACCTATACCGTTACGGTAACAGATGCAAATGGATGTGTAAAAACTGAAACCGAGATTATTGAGCAACCTAATTCTGCCTTATCATTAACTTACGGAGTGGAAAATGTTGAATGTAATGGTGATTCTTCCGGATTTATTGATATAACGGTTTCAGGTGGAACGCCACCTTATACTTATTCTTGGAGTAACGGAGCCACCACCGAAGATATAGACAATATACCTTCCGGAACTTATACCGTAATTGTAACCGATGCTAATGGGTGTATTGTAGCTCAACAGGGAATTAACGTTAACGAACCCGATGCTTTGAGTGTTATAATTACTAAAGAAAATGCAACAACCGGACAAGGATGTCAAGACGGGGAAGCTACAGTTACAGTAACCGGAGGAACTCCTCCTTATACTTATCAATGGAGTGCTAGTGCGGGAAATCAAACAACGCCAACAGCTACAAATCTTCCTACCGGAACACATACTGTTACCGTAACAGATGCAAATGGCTGCGAAATAGAACAAGGAGTTGTAATCGATTGTATAAATACTTGTGATGCAGTTATTACAGTAGATAATATAACAGACATACTTTGTACAGGAGACAACACCGGAAATGCTACAGTAAGCGCAAGCTCAGTTGCAAACCCAACTGCAACGTTTACATTTACTTGGAGTAACGGCTATGTTGATTCCGGAGTTACTTCAAGTACTCTCAGCGGATTAGTCGCCGGAGTTTATACGGTAAGTGTTACCATTGATGGAACTGTATGCCAACCGGTTGAGCAAAGTATAACAATTACAGAACCGGCAAATGCTTTAAGTGTTACAGCAACTGCAACAGACGAAAGCGGTCCAACTACAGGAGACGGAACAGCTACCGCAACACCTTCCGGTGGAACGCCTCCTTATACATACGTTTGGTCGCCGGGTGGTGAAACTACTCAAACAATTACAGGTTTAAGTGCAGGAAGTTATACGGTTACCGTAACCGATACAAATGGTTGTATGGCAACTGCAACAGTTGTGGTTAATCCGGGAACTTGTTTGGATTTAAGTGTCTCTGCTACTGCAACTCCTGTTGCTTGTTATGGAGATACCAATGGTTCGGCAACAGCCGTTGTGACAGGAGGTTCAGGAAATATTTCCTATTTATGGAATACCGGTGCTACAACACAAAATATATCCGGTTTACCGGGAGGAACTTATTCGGTTACAGTTACGGATTCCGTTACACAATGTACGGCAACATCCTCTGTTACGGTAAATGAACCTAACGAACTAAGTTCAGGAATTGCTGTTTCTCACGTTTTATGTTTTGGCGAATCCACAGGTTCGTTAGACCTAACTGTATCAGGAGGAACTTTCCCTTATACATTCCTATGGAGTAATGGTGAAACTACAGAAGACATTAACAATCTACCAGCTGGTAACTATACAGTAACCATTACAGATGCAAATGGGTGTACGCTCACTAATAGCGCAACCATTACACAACCGGCAAGTGCTTTAAATGTTTCTGTAACTACTGTAAATGAAAGTTATCCTGGTGCCGGAGATGGAAGTGCTACGGCATCAGTAACAGGAGGAACTCCTCCATATTCCTATTTTTGGTCACCTAATAGTGAAACCACGCAGACTATTACAGGGTTAGGAACCGGAACTTATACGGTAACAGTAACAGATGCCAACGGTTGCCAGGAAGTAATCACTATTACTTTGTCTTCTTTTAACCCTTCAATGAGCGTGATTAAGAGTCAGACCAATGTAGCAGGCGGATTAGGCGATACCATCACTTACGACATTGTTGTAACTAATACGGGAGACATAGATTTAGTTAACATCGAAGTAACCGATGCCAATGCAACTATCATATCAGGCAATCCGATAGCAAGTTTAGCACCCGGCGCGAGTGCAACTGTAACGGCAGAACACGTAATCACGCAAGCCGATATTGACCAAGGTTATGTAGAAAATTCAGCAGTGGCTTCCGGAG
>JALWKK010000006.1:28276-28606 GCA_027081505.1 Flavobacteriaceae bacterium | reverse complement strand
TTCCTTGGAAAGTAATTTTAACAATAACTGTTGAAAGTCGAACAGAAGCTGTGAAGTTGGAGCGAAAGATAAAGAAAAGAGGTGCAAGGCGGTTTGTTCTTGATTATAAGAAAATGTGAAGATGTGTCTTTTTAAGACTTACTTCTAATATAAAGACTACGGGGTGTAGCGTAGCCCGGTTATCGCGCCTGCTTTGGGAGCAGGAGGTCGCAGGTTCGAATCCTGCCACCCCGACAAAACCGGACAAAAGTCCGGTTTTTAATTTTTATCTGGTGCGTAGCTCAGCTGGATAGCGCATCCCGACTTTTAATGTCGGGACGGTCACAGTTA
>JALWKK010000006.1:0-28176 GCA_027081505.1 Flavobacteriaceae bacterium | reverse complement strand
AGTTATTGAAAATGAAAATAAAGGTCGCGTAGCTCAGCTGGATAGCGCATCCCGACTTTTAATGTCGGGACGGTCACAGTTAAGTTATTGAAAATGAAAATAAAGGTCGCGTAGCTCAGCTGGATAGCGCATCCCGACTTTTAATGTCGGGACGGTCACAGTTAAGTTATTGAAAATGAAAATAAAGGTCGCGTAGCTCAGCTGGATAGAGCATCTGCCTTCTAAGCAGACGGTCACAGGTTCGAATCCTGTCGCGATCACGGATAAATCAAAAGCAAGCAAACCATAAAGCTTGCTTTTTTGATTTTCAAGGAACAACGTTGTTGATTAGATGTAGAAACTTGCTTGTATGCACATAAAGATTAAGGATATTAAAGTTTTTCGCACAGCAACACCACTTTTTCAATTTTTTGAAGCGTAGTAAAAAAGAGATAGGAACTTCCACCGTCTTTTATATTCCATTTTTTTCGAAGTTGGGCAACGGTTTCCGGAAAATTTCGTGTAGCAATATTTGCTTTACTATTGCTGATAAATTGCTTTACCACTTTCTTTTTATAAGGAATTACTTGCTTAATAGTAAAACATTTTCCCGGAAAATCTACAATCTTGTTTGAAGTAAATAGATGACTGTTTTGGTGAAGTTTTTCAATACTAAATTGCTCTGAAAGTAAATCAAATCCACCGCTTTTTAAAATAGCCGGATTGGGTTCGTATAAATACTTTTTAGGTTTTCCATATAAAATGGAAGCTATGTCATTTCGTTTAAAATCAAATTTTTGAGACTCATTCTTTAAAAAATTAACGGTTTTAATTTTTACGTCAGTTACAGTTTCGTTTTTAAGTTCCCACAGTAATTCCTTTACTTCATTCTGTACCGAAACGATATGGATGGTATGTGCAAAGGGTAATTCTTTGATACCTGCCGAAATATCTAACATAGGAGATGTTTTTACCAATATTACTTTTGCCTGAAGAATAAGTTTATCTATTATTTCGGGAAGGTTAGGTTCGCAGTCTTTTAAAAAAAACACCTTTCCTTTTGTTTGATTTCTTCTAGAGGGGTCTAAATAAATAACATCGTATTGTTGTTGAAGAGCTTTTATTACCCCATCTTGATTTTGGCAATTAATAGTACTTGCATTAAGGGTTTTAAAATTATATTGTGTGATATGAAACAAGTTTGTATTTAATTCAAAATAATATATGTTTTCAATTTTTTTCGAAAAATAATAACTGTCCACACCCAAGCCGCCGGTAAGGTCTGCCAGAGTATTTCCTTGTACAAGCGAAGCTTTATATTGTGCGGTAATTTCAGATGAAGTCTGCTCTATATGAAGTGTTGGCGGATAAATTATACCATCTGTGTTTGCCCAAGTAGGAAGTTTTGTTTTGGCTTTTTGATACCCTTTTATTTGTTGTAATAATTCTTGTGTAGTAACATCTTGAAAGGGGCTGCCACTAAAAGCAAGTCGGTTACTATCTCCCGAGAAATTTTTAATAAAGTCTTGTACTTCCTTTCTGGCAATTGCAGTGTTCACTAGTGTTCAAAGACGTATTTTAGGATGTTTGCACCCATTTTTAATGCTTTTAAACGCACTTCTTCAGGGTCGTTGTGTATTTCGGGGTTTTCCCATCCATCACCCAAATCACTTTCGTGCGTATAAAGAAGGACTAATCTCCCGTTATTAATAATACCAAAGGCTTGCGGGCGTTTACCATCGTGTTCATGAATTTTGGGTAATCCTTCTGGAAACGGATAGGCAGAATTAAAAATAGGATGGTCTGCCGGAAGTTCTTTAAGCTCACTATTGGGAAAAATTTTAACAATCTCTTTCCGAATGTATTGATCTAATCCATAATTATCATCTATATGAAGGAAACCGCCACTAAGTAAATATTTTCTAAGATTAAGAGCTTCTTCCGAAGTGAAAAAAACATTTCCGTGTCCGGTCATATGTAAAAAAGGATAATTAAATACATCGACACTTCCCGGTTTTACGGTTTGTGGCTTTGTATTTAAAGTAGTATGTATTTCGGTATTACAAAACCTTATTAAATTAGGTAAAGAAGTGGGGTTTGCATACCAATCGCCACCGCCGCCATATTGCAGGAGTGCAATTTCTTGTGCATTTCCAAAAATGGTAAAACAAAAAAATAAAAGTAAAAAAAGCTTCTTCTTCATATGGTCAAAGATACAATTTATAGTGCTTTGCTCCAAAATTAAACAAATGACGAAAAAGAGCCGGTTTTTGTCTATTTTGAGATACTTAAAAAAGTATCTTACTTGTAGGTTTGTACTATAAGTTCTTAAATGATTAATCAAAATGAAAACTGTAAAACTAGTAACCTTATTATTATTAAATGTTGTGTTTATAATGAGTTGTTCTAAGAAAAATGACGATACATTTGACCCTGATGCGATAGTTCAAATACCCGACGCCAATTTTAAAGCGGCACTGTTAGACCAAAACCCAAACATAGATACAAACAACGACAGCCAAATTCAGGTTAGCGAAGCCGAAGCGGTAACCGATTTGTGGTTAGAAGGAAAAGGTATTACCAATCTGTCGGGGTTAGAAGCTTTTACAAATTTAGAGATATTGCGATTAAGCAGTAATACCACATTATCTACTATTGATATCTCACAAAATACCTATTTACGTAACTTAGATGCACCTTTTACCGATATTTCTTCGTTAGATTTAAGCAACAATGAAAAACTACAACGTTTAAATGTGCAAACTTGTTTGTTTCTTAGCAGCATTACATATCCTACTGGACAAAGTAGGTTAGAAGATATGAATCTTTCTGAAACGATAATTACAGGTGTTCCTTTCTCGCAATTAACAGCATTAAAATACATTGCCTTACGCGATAGTAAAATTACGGATGTTGATATGTCTAGCAACGAACAATTACAACAAATTTGGGGAAACAATAATTCGCAACTTACTACTGTTAATTTAAAAAACGGAAAAAATCAAATTATTATTGATATCGATTTTACAAATTGTACTAACCTGTCTTCAATTTGTGTAGACGATGTAACTTATGCTAATGCTCAAGATTCTGATCGTTGGAAAAAAGACCAGTCTACTTCGTACACTTCAACTTGTAATTAATAAAAATACAAAACTAACCAACCAGTTTATATTATGGTTGTAAAGACTTGGTGGTTTTAAAATCATCAAGTCTTCTTTTTTTGTATGTTTGTGAAAAAAAAACAATGGGTTTAATAAATAAAATTTTCGGGAACTCCGAAAAAGAAAGAACATCCAAAAAGGTGTTGCCTTGGCGTGTAGTTACTTCATTAAACCAATTAGATGAAATTAACAAACTATCACAAGAAAAGCTTGTCGTTCTATTTAAACATTCTACACGGTGTGGTACTAGTAGTATGGCATTACGGCAGTTTGAGAGCCATTATAATCTCCCGGATGATAGTGTTTATTTGTATTTTTTAGATTTGTTGTCGTACCGAGAGATTTCCAACGAGATAGCTATTCGGTTTCAAGTACTTCATCAAAGCCCTCAATTAATACTAATAAAAAATGGAGAAACGGTACATCACGCTTCGCATTATCACATAAACGCAGAGGATATTGCTAAATTTATCGATTAATTTTAAGTTAGCATAAAATTAACTTAGTAACTATATTTTTACCTACTTCTTCGTTTAAATAAGCAATAATTTTTTCTTTTCCGTAGCTTAGTTCTTCTCGTAAGACAGACGAGCTTAAACTCACATACAAAACATCATTTTGCAACCTAATCTGTGTTGTGTATTTTACAATAGCTTTTCCCATTACATTTTCCCAAGCTTGTTTTATAGTAACCGAGTCCAATCCTTTTTCAAGACGATTTGTTGTAATAAAATCCTTAAGGATAGCACTCATTTTTGTTTCCTCTCCGTGTCTTTTAGCCATTATAGTTTAAATATTTTATACGTTTTATGTACTTGTTTTACAATATCTTCGGTGCGTTGGGCGTGTGTATCGCTAATAAATATTTGCCCGAAGTTTTCCTCTCTTACCAAATGCAAAAGTTGCGTAACGCGTTGTTCATCAAGTTTATCAAAAATATCGTCTAATAGTAAAATGGGAGTTACTTTTTTTTGTTTTTTAATAAAATCGAACTGCGCCAATTTTAAGGCAATTAATAACGATTTTTGTTGTCCTTGCGAGCCAAATTTTTTAATGGGAAAATCATCTATTTTAAACAGTAAATCATCTTTATGAATTCCAAAATTTGTGTATTGTGTAATTTTATCTTTTGCAAGCCCTTCTTTTAATAAACTTAGCATATCTAAATCTGATAAGCTACTTTTATAAGTGATTGATATTTTTTCGGAAGATGCATTGCTAATAGCCTCGTATCGCTCCTTGAAAATAGGTGCAAATTGTTTGATAAATTTATTTCGCTGGTTATAAATCGGGGTTCCCAATGCCGAAAGTTGTTCGTCATAAACAGCAAGTGTATCTTGATTAAAGGTGTTATTTAATGCAAAATACTTTAGCAATGCATTACGTTGCGAAAGAACTCTGTTGTAATCTAATAACTGTTGTAAATAGAGTTTATCTCCTTGCGATATTACACCGTCTATAAATTTTCTTCTTACATCGCTACCTTCTGTTATTAAATCGCTATCGGCAGGCGAAATAATAACCAAAGGAATCAGCCCGATATGATCTCTAAATCGTTCATAAATTTTTCCGCCACGTTTAATTGTCTTTTTCTGACCGCGTTTTGCGCTTACAATAATTCGCTCTTGGTCATTTTCTGTTCGGTAATTTCCTTCAATTACAAAAAAATCGCTTCCGTGTTTTATATTTTGTGTAGTTACTGGATTAATATAACTTTTTCCGAAAGATAAATGATATATGCTATCCAATACATTGGTTTTTCCCACACCATTATTTCCTACAAAACAGTTAATCTTAGGGTCAAAGGCAAATTCAGTTGCTTTAAAATTCTTATAGTTAAGTAACGAAAGCGTCTCTAAAACCATATAGTACAGATAATTATGTTTGAAAATTTGAAAAATAAACTTCCGGTAAATCAATTTGCAAATTATCAAAAAATAAGGAATATTTTGTCTTTTTAATTATAATAAATATTTTATTTTTGCAACCCTAACAATTTAATTATGGCAACATACAAGAAAAGAGGATATAAACCCAAAACTAAAGTTGAAAAGAAAGTAGCTATTGAAGAAGAAAGCACAACGGCAGAGGTTTTTAATACATTAGATGAAACTGCTTCTAAAACCGAAGCATGGGTAGAAAAAAATCAAAAAATTATTTTAGGAATTGTTGGTGTTGTAGCTATTTGTGTTTTAGGATATTTAGCTTACAATCAATTTATTCAAGAACCAAAAGAAATTGAAGCAGTTAATGAGATGAATCAAGCTCAAAACTATTTTGAGCAAGCTCTAAAAACAGAAGCAAAAGATTCGCTTTTTAATTTGGCTTTAAATGGCGGAGCAAACGGAAAATACGGTTTTGTTGATATTGTCGATAAATATAGTGGAACCGATGCCGGAAATCTTGCAAAATATTATGCCGGAATTTCATACTTAAATATTGGTAAATACCAAGAAGCAATAAAATATTTAGATGATTTTAAAAGTGATGACGACATGTTGGGACCTTTGTCTAAAGGGGCGATTGGAGATGCTTTTGTTCAGCTAAATCAATTAGATGATGCGTTGGGATATTACGAAAAAGCTGCCACGATGTCTAAAAACGATGTAACCACTCCCAGATTTTTATTAAAAGCCGGTATTATTGCGCTTCGTCTAAACAAACCCGATATAGCACTACAACACTTTAAAACCATTGCAGACGAATATCCAAAATCACCGCAAGCCACTAAAGCAACGCTCTATGAAGGGCAAGCCGAAGCAATGAAATAAATATGGCAACCGTAAATAAAAACTTATCGGTTTACGATAAAACCGGAATCCCAAATGCGAAAAATTTTCGGTTTGGGATTGTTGTTTCAGAATGGAACCCAAACATTACCGAAGGACTTTTTCAAGGTGCATTTAATGCCCTATTAGATTGTGGTGCTATAAAAGAAAATATCGTTCGTTGGAATGTACCAGGAAGTTTTGAACTAGTGTACGGAACTAAAAGAATGATGCAAACTTACGAAATATTGGATGCCATTATTGCCATAGGAAGCATAATACAAGGCGAAACCAAACACTTCGATTTTGTTTGCCACGCTACATCACAAGGAATTAAAGACTTAAATTTATTGGGATCTATTCCTGTTGTATTTTGCGTACTTACCGACAATACACTACAACAAGCCATAGACAGAAGCGGAGGGAAGCACGGTAATAAAGGTACCGAAGCAGCAATTGCAGCTATAAAATTAGCACAACTAAAAAAAGACTCACAAGCTTAGCCTGTTTAAAACAGTACTTTTGTACCTAACCTTTTTTTGAAAATGCAAAAAAAACGTGTCGTTATAGGACTCAGCGGAGGTGTAGATTCCAGCGTTGCCGCATATTTACTTCAACAGCAAGGTTATGAAGTAATTGGTCTGTTTATGAAAAATTGGCATGACGACAGCGTAACTATTTCCGACGAATGTCCTTGGTTAGAAGATAGTAACGATGCAATGCTAGTTGCTCAAAAATTGGGTATTCCGTTTCAAACCGTAGATTTAAGTTTAATTTACAAAGAAAAAATTGTAAATTATATGTTTCGGGAATACAAAATGGGACGCACTCCCAATCCCGATGTTCTTTGTAACCGAGAAATCAAGTTTGATGTATTTCTTAAAATAGCACTCGATTTAGGAGCCGATTTTGTTGCAACAGGTCATTATTGCCGAAAAGAGGAAATTACAAAAAACGGAAAAACAATTTATCGCTTACTAGCCGGAAAAGATGCTAACAAAGATCAATCTTATTTTCTTTGCCAACTCTCGCAAGAACAACTTTCTAAAACCCTTTTTCCCATAGGAGAATTGAATAAACCCGAAGTGCGAAAAATAGCCTCGCAACAAAACTTAGTCACCGCCGAAAAACGTGATTCGCAAGGGCTTTGTTTTATAGGTAAAGTTCGGCTACCTGAGTTTTTACAACAACAACTCCAACCCAAAGAAGGAACAATTGTATTAATTCCAAATACCTTTAAAGAATATCATAAAATGATACCTCAATTTTCTTCAGAAGAAGAAAAACTCAATTATTTGGCAAAAGAGTTTACTTATTCTGTTCAAGACGGAAAAATAATTGGTAAACATCAAGGCGCACATTATTTTACCATCGGTCAACGAAAAGGACTGGGAGTAGGGGGATTTAAAGAACCATTATTTGTTATTGCAACCGATGTAAAAAATAACATTATTTATGTAGGTGAAGGAAAAACACATCCGGGGTTATTTCGTAAAGCACTATTTGTTAAGTGTGAAGAAATACATTGGGTACGAGAAGATTTAGAACTTAAAGACAACGAAACAGTACGCGTAATGGCTCGCATTAGATACCGTCAGCCATTACAACAAGCGATACTTCATAAAACAAAAAACGGTTTATTTGTCGAGTTTTTACATCCGCAATCTTCAATAACCAAAGGGCAATTTGTTGCTTGGTATAAAGACGACGAACTTTTAGGAAGTGGTGTTATTTCGTAAATAATTGTTACCTTGCAAATAAAAAAGTTATGAAATGAGCATAAACTTCTTTAAGCATATCCTACCGAGAATGATTAAAATAAGTTTATGTGAAAACGAAGTGATTCCGGATGTTTAAAAATTTGGAATTATTTTCTATATCATAATAAATACAAATTTTTAAACAGATGAAAAAACTTTTATTGTTTTTTTTCGTTTTGTTAACAATTCCAATGTTTTCACAAGTACAAGATGCTTGGGTGTTTTTCGCCGACAAAGAAAACGTAGCAACTTCTATTGCTAACCCAATTTCCATTTTAACACAAAATGCAATCGACAGAAAAGCGATGACCGGAGTTACCATAGATGAACGTGATGTGCCTGTAAACGAAAACTACATTGCACAAATAAAAACCCAAGCAGGAATTACGGTATATGCCAAGTCTAAATGGATGAACTGTGTCTATGTAAGAGGAACACAAAGCAATATAGACAATCTGTTAAATTTACCGTTTGTAACACAAGTAGAATACGCCGATAAAAATCTAAACTTACTTCCTTTCGACGGAACACCTGCAACTAATAAATTTCAAATAGAGAATACAAAAGCTGTATACAATTACGGTGATGCTTCCAATCAAATACAAATGCTTAACGGGCAGTATCTGCACGAACAGGGTTTTACCGGAACCGGAATTAAAATTGCGGTTTTAGATGCCGGTTTTCCGGGTTTTAGTACCAATCCCGGTTTTGCAAATATGATAGCAGACGGAAGATTATTGGGAACCTATAATTTTATAGATAGAATAACCAATGTAGAAATGTACAGTACACACGGTACAAAAACCACCAGCGATATTGGCGGATTTTTAGAAAACCAATTTGTAGGTACCGCCCCTGAAGCATCTTTCTATTTATTTTTAACCGAAGATATTTCACAAGAAAACCCGGTTGAGGAAGCTTGGTGGGTTGAAGCATTGGAACGAGCAGATAGTTTGGGCGTTCGAGTTGTAAATACTTCTTTAGGTTATCAAGATTTTGACAACCCAAATTACGACCATACCTACCAAGATTTAGACGGGCAAACTACTTTTTCGGCGCGAGGCGGAAATATTGCACTAGAAAAGGGAATGATATTAGTAACTTCTGCCGGTAACGACGGAGCCGGTTTTATGTATGTGGGAACACCCGGAGATGCTCCCGGTGTATTTACCGTAGGAGCCGTTGACGGAAACGGTGATTATGCTTGGTTTAGTTCTATAGGACCTACAGTTGACGGAAGAATAAAACCCGATGTTATGGCACAAGGTGCATCGGCTGCTGTAATTGGTACAGACGGACAGGTAACCTTTAACAACGGTACTTCGTTTAGCTCGCCAATTATGGCAGGAGCCGTTGCTTGTTTATGGCAATCTAGACCACAAACGCCCCCTGCACAATTAATGCAAATTGTTAGAGAGTCGGCTAGTTTATACAACAGCCCTACCGATGAAATGGGATACGGAATTCCTAATTTTGAAGATGCTTACAATTCGTTACAACAACTTGAGGTAGAAGAACAAATGTTGCAACACTATTTTGCTGTGTATCCAAATCCCGTAAATGATAAATTATATGTTTCTTTTCCTCAAAATATCGATAACGCAATCGTTACCATCTATTCTATTCTGGGTAATAAAATTGTGGAAAAAGAAATTACATTTCGGCAAAATTTTATTTCTGTTTCATCGCTTCAAAAAGGAGTTTATATAACTTCGGTACGTGCAAATAATAAAAAGGTTAATTTTAAAATCGTAAAAAAATAATGCAGAATATAGTAACCAAACTATACAACATTAAATATCCTATTATTCAAGGAGGAATGATTTGGAACAGTGGCTGGCGATTGGCTTCAGCAGTTAGTAATGCCGGCGGATTAGGTCTCTTAGGAGCCGGTTCTATGTATCCCGACGTTTTACGAGAACATATTAAAAAATGTAAAAAAGCAACTCAAAAACCTTTTGGAGTAAATATACCGATGTTGTATCCTAACGTAGAAGAAATTTTACAGATTATTATTGAAGAAGGAGTGAAAATTGTTTTTACTTCTGCCGGAAATCCGAAACTACATACGTCTCGTCTTCAATCGGAAGGAATACTTGTTACCCACGTAGTAAGTAGCGTAAAGTTTGCCTTAAAAGCACAAGAAGCCGGTGTAGATGCAGTTGTAGCCGAAGGTTTTGAAGCCGGAGGTCATAACGGAAGAGAAGAAACCACCACTTTTACCTTAATACCTATGGTAGCCGAAAAAATAAAGATTCCGTTATTGGCAGCCGGAGGAATTGCAACCGGAAAAGGAATGTTAGCAGCAATGATCCTTGGAGCTGACGGAGTGCAAATGGGCAGCCGATTTGTAGTTAGTGAAGAATCAAGTGCTCATTTGGCTTTTAAACAAAAAGTAGTAGAAGCACAAGAGGGAGATACACAACTTACCTTAAAAGAATTAGCTCCGGTGCGATTGCTTAAAAATAAGTTTTATCAAGACCTGCAAGAACTTTATAAAACCAATCCAACTAAGGAAGAATTAAAAGAGTTGTTAGGTAGAGCAAGAGCAAAACGAGGAATGTTTGAAGGCGATTTAGAGGAAGGAGAGTTAGAAATAGGGCAGATTTCCGGATTACTACACGATATAAAACCAGTATCAGAAATCATTAAAGAAATTGTGGAAGAATTTAACCTTGCAAAAAAACAGATAGCTGCACTGAATTGTTGTTAAAAATAAACGACTAATTCAAATCCTTTCTAAACGTGCTTCTTTCTTTGTGTTGAACCGGATCATAAGCTTTCCAGAGTTGTTGAACGGCAGTGTTTTCTATTAATTCGGGGTTGGTTTCGGTTTGCATAATTCCTTTACGTTGAAAAATAGCGCGCATTTCTTCAAAAATGATAGCAGTAACACCTTTACCTTGGTATTCTGGATCAATGCCAATCAAATAAAAAGCAGCTGTATCGTTTTTGCGTTGTGCTTGCCATAAATAATACCAACCAAACGGGAATAATCTTCCGTTGGCTTTTTTTAATGCTTTTGAGAAAGAAGGCATCACCACCGAAAAAGCAATGAGTTTACCATCTTTATCCTTGATACAAGTAATGAAGTGCGGATTAATAAAGTTAAAATATTTCTCTTTGTAATAATCTATTTGGTATTGTTGAATGGGAACAAAGGTTTGTAACGAATTGTAGGTGTTATTTAACAACCCAAACATGGCATCTACATACGGAATAATTTCTTCTTTTTTAGTAAACCTAATAATTTCGAGCTTGTACCTTTTCTGAATAATCTTAGCAAATTTTTTAACTTTTTCGGGAGTATCTCTTGGGTTTAAAAGCTTGTATTCTACCCAGGTTGCTTGTTTTTTAAAACCCAATTGTTTAAAATGTTCTGCATAATAAGGGTAATGATACCAAGTAATCAGGGTATTCATTTCGTTAAATCCTTTGGTGAGAATACCCGCTTTTTCCATATTTGAAAACCCTACGGGACCTTCCAAATACGCTAAGTTATGCGATTGTCCTATTTCTATTACTTTGTTGAGTAGTGCTTTGGTAACTTCAATATCATCAACCATATCGATCCAACCAAAGCGCATTTTCTTTTTATGTTGTTCATTAATTTCAATATGGTTAATAATGGCAGCTATTCTGCCAACTATTTTACTGTTTTTATAAGCAAGAAAATACCAAGCTTCTGCATTTTTAGCAACGGGATTGTTTTTTAAATCTAACGTTTTAAGTTCGTCGTTTATAAGCGGAGGAACCCAATATTTACAATTTTTATAAAGGGAAAAAGGAAATTTTACAAATTGTTTCAATCCTTTTTTATCGGTTACTTGTTTAACTTCAATCATTTTGCAAACTTCTATTTATCGCCTTCATTTTCATCTAAATCAAAACCATCTTTTCGCTTTTTGTGTTTTTTCTTTTTCTTCTTTTTGTCTTTTTTCTTGTTTATTTTCTCTTTTTCAGCTTTTCTTCCTTTTTTTCCTTTTTCTTCAATATACTCATCCTTTTTATGCATATCAAACCGATACGATGTACCCATTCTAATATAAAATAAAGAGGGAGTATCTTTAAAGTTAATTGTTGCCGAAATATCTACTTGCCAGTCTTTGTTAATTAAAGCTCCGGCACCACCACGCAAGATTTGGTCTGCATAAAAATCACTTTTAAAACCTTGATTTTCAATAAATACCGAAAACCAATCGGTGGGTGTGTGAGTAAGGGTAATGATGTAACCGTAAGTTGGAAAATCTGTTGTAATTCTATCTACAATAATATTGGTAACAAATGCCCAGCCACCTACCCAGTTATTTTGTGTAGCAAGTACAAATTTAGGACTTATTGTTCCTTGTTGTTCAGGAGTAAAAGGATTATCGCTAAAATCTATGTTAGCTCCGGCATAAAAAGAGACAGCCGGAATTAAATCTGCCCATTGAAATTTATGATTTGCTTTCCAACTGTAAAGGTTGGGACCTTTTTCTTCCATTTTGCGGTACGGATCGTAAAAAAGATATTTTGCTCCAATTGTGTTACTTCTAAAATTGCTTTGTTTAAAAGTACCGGTGGGTATAGTTACGTTTTGAAAATCGAATTGTCCAATCCAACTTACTTCCAGCTCTTCTTTCCAAAAACCGTATCGAACACCCCAATCTATTGTTGATGCCTTTGTATTTGTGTTTGATAGGCTGTGTTTTTCTTTTCCAAAACTCAAACCACCTTCAAACTGAAGTACATTAACACCAACCGAAAATGCTCCTTGCGAACCTCCCGGTTTGTTGGAGTTTAATGTTTCGGTATATTGGGCTTGAACAGAAAAGACAGAAATAAGTAACAATAATACTGTTAGAGATTTAGCAATTCGTTTCATAGAATATAGGTTGAGTTCAAATATATAATTTTATCATTTATTTAACCCAAAAAATTCAGGTTTTTATACCACAATGTTTATTTTTGATAAATTTTATGGAACAATGACTTTTCTAAAAACAATATTAATAATCCTTTTGGTGTTTTACGGATTAAAAATTTTATTTCGCCTCGCTATGCCTTATATCTTGCAATCCTTAGCAAAGAAAGCTGAAAAACATTTTCAAAATACTTTTGGAGACGGGTTTAGAGAACATCCCGCTCAACAACCGGAAGGAAAAGTTACCATTGAAAAAAAACAAAAACAGTATAAAAAAAGCAACACCAATGTAGGTGAATATGTGGATTTTGAAGAGATAGATTAAGATGCTAGGTGGTGAATTTATGAGCCTGACTACCATAGGTAGATTTGTGAGGATTGGATACTAAACTCTGAATTTTTAAAATGCACACTGAATACTATAAATCAAAAACTACAAACCACAAACACTATGATAAACTATAAAAAATATAAAATAACAAAACCGGTCACCGAAGACGAGTTAAAACAAAACACCTACGAAGATTTTTCACTTTCGGAAAAAGAACTGAAAAAGCAGCTTAAAAAAACCAGACGCCAATTAGGTAAATTTCAAGACAAACTCTATGCACACGGCAAATACAGCGTGCTAATTTGCATACAAGGAATGGATACCGCCGGAAAAGATAGCCTAATACGCGAAGTATTTAAAGACTTCAATGTGAGAGGTGTTGTTGTGCAAAGTTTTAAAGTTCCTACCGAAAAAGAATTAAAACACGACTATCTGTGGCGACATTATATTGCGCTTCCAGAACGCGGAAAATTTGGTGTTTTTAACAGAACGCATTATGAGAATGTTTTGGTTACACGTGTCCATCCTAATTACATATTAGGAGAAAAGTTACCCAATATTCACAGTGTTGATGATATAAATGATGATTTCTGGAGCGAACGATTCGAACAAATTAATACTTTTGAAAAAACAATCGCTCAAAACGGAACCATCATTTTTAAATTCTTTTTAAACCTTTCTAAAGAAGAACAAAAAAATCGTTTGCTTCGCAGACTGAATAAACCCAATAAGAATTGGAAATTTTCTCCCGGCGATTTAAAAGAACGATCCCTATGGGACAAATACCAACAGTGCTATACAGATTTGTTAAACCGAACATCTAAACCACACGCACCTTGGTACACCATACCGGCAGATAATAAACCTGCGGCAAGACTTTTGGTAGCAAGTATCTTACTAAAAGAACTATCTAACTATTCCGACATTAAAGAACCCGAATTAGATCCGGAAATTAAAGCCCGAATACATGAGTATAAAGAACAACTTAAAAATGAATAAACACACCATCCTTTCTATTTTAATCTGTCTTACAATAGGAGTTTCCGTTTTTCCTCAAAAAGAAGAAAAACAAGATTCTATTATGCTAAAAAAACTATTTGATGCATCCTTACTTAACGGAAAAAGTTACGAGTGGTTAGAATACCTATCTAACGAAATAGGAAGCAGACTTTCCGGATCGTTAGGAGCCGAAAAAGCCGTGCAATATACCAAAAAGCAACTGGAAACATTAGGGTTAGACAAAGTCTGGCTACAACCGGTAATGGTTCCCAGATGGACACGTGGAGCAAAAGAATATGCCTACATAGAAACATCACCCGGAAATACTACCACAACAAATATCTGTGCATTGGGCGGCTCAGTAGCTACAAATCCGTTAGGACTAAAAGCGCAAGTAGTAGAGGTAAAAGATTTTGGAGAGTTGAAAGCACTTGGAGAAGAAAAAATAAAAGGAAAAATCGTTTTTTTTAATCGCCCTATGCAAGCCAATTTAATTTGGACAGGAGCAGCCTACGGAGGAGCCGTAAACCAACGATATTCCGGAGCAAAAGAAGCCGCTAAGTACGGAGCGGTAGGAGTTATTGTACGATCGTTGACAACCCGACAAGACGATTACCCGCACACCGGAGTAATGAGTTACGGCAATACACCAAAAGACAAACAAATTCCTGCCTGTGCCATAAGTACAAACGGAGCAAATTATTTAAGCAGTGCCCTAAAATTACAACCCGATTTGCTTTTTTACTTTAAACAAAATTGTAAAAACCATCCGGATGTAAAATCATATAACGTTATTGGTGAAATAAAAGGAAGCACGTATCCCGATAAAATTATAGTAGTGGGAGGACATTTGGATTCTTGGGATTTGGGCGACGGCTCTCACGACGACGGAGCCGGAGTGGTACAATCTATGGAAGTTTTACGTTTGTTTAAACTCTTAAACTACAAGCCCAAGCATACCATTAGAGTAGTGTTGTTTATGAATGAAGAAAACGGTTCACGAGGGGCAAAAAAATATGCCACCGAAGCAAAATCTAAAAATGAAAATCACATATTTGGCTTAGAAAGCGATGCCGGAGGTTTTACCCCCAGAGGCTTTAGTTTTGATTGTGATAACAAAAATTTTAAACAAATTTTAACCTGGAAACCACTATTTAAACCCTATCTCATTCATTATTTTGAAAAAGGAGGAAGCGGTGCCGATGTGAGTAAACTAAAAAAAGATTCCGGAATTGTATTAGCCGGACTTCGACCCGACTCACAACGGTATTTTGATTATCACCACACGACTATTGATACTTTTGATGCAGTTAACAAACGCGAACTGGAACTAGGTGCATTTGCAATGGCAAGTCTGGTTTATTTAATAGATAAATACGGAGTACAATAAAAAAGCTATTTTTTAATCGCTTGCACATACCTTTCTATCCACATTATATTATAGAGTATGTCTTCTTCAAATCCTTTGGGTAAGTTTTTCGAAATTATAGTTCCAAGCTTCTTTATAACCACCTGCCGTTTAGCTGGTAATTGAAGAATATATGCTTCCGGATTTTTAAATTTACTAGGCATCGTAAAAGTTTTTTGACAGATTCAAATATAATTTACGTAAGATTTATACCTTAGCTACTTCCAAAAAAATACTTTTGAATCTAACGCAATATACCAAAGAGTTTAAATATAACAGTAAACTTGCTACTCCCGTTATTTTAGGTATGTTGGGTCATACCACTGTTGCTTTTGTAGATAATATTATGGTTGGACAATTGGGGTCAGCCTCTCTGGCTGCAGTTTCACTCGGTAATAGCTTTATGTTTATAGCCATGTCTTTGGGTATTGGTTTTTCAACCGCCATTACACCACTTATTGCCGAAGCAGATGGAGAAGGAAATATAGAACGAGGAAAAAACGTGTTTAAAAACGGACTGTTTCTTTGTACTGTTTTAGGAATTTTATTATTCCTAATGGTTTTTACTTCCAAACCTTTATTGCATGTAATGCATCAACCTGAAGAAGTGGTAAAACTAGCCATTCCGTATCTTAATTTGGTAGCTGTTTCGTTGATTCCACTGATAGTTTTTCAAGCCTTTAAGCAATTTAGTGACGGAATGTCTATCACGCGATACCCAATGTATGCTACGCTTTTGGCTAATCTGGTAAATGTAGTGCTTAATTATATGTTTATTTTCGGTAAGTTTGGAGCACCACAACTGGGCGTAGTTGGTGCAGCGATAGGAACGCTGGCTTCTCGTGTAATTATGGTACTATACCTTTGGTATTTGCTTTCTAAACATTATAAGACCGAAGCCTACGTTAAAATTCATTCGTTTTTTTCATTATCAAAAAAAATGATAAAAAAAATAATAAGTTTAGGTTTGCCCTCAGCTATGCAAATGTTTTTTGAAGTAGGAATATTTACCGCTGCCATTTGGTTGTCGGGAATTTTAGGAAAAAATGCGCAAGCAGCAAACCAAATTGCATTAAACCTATCGTCTATGACCTTTATGGTAGCAATGGGATTTAGTGTAGCGGCTATGATACGCGTAGGTAATCAAAAAGGAATGCTTCGATTTAAAGAATTGCGTCGCATAGCATTTTCTATATTTATACTTTCATTACTTTTCGCAATGGTATTTGCATTGTTGTTTTTTGTGTTTAAAGATATTTTGCCCAAATTGTACTTAGATTTTGACAATCCAAATAATATTGCAGACAGTTTACAAGTATGGAAAATTGCTTCAAAACTAATGTTGATAGCTGCTGTATTTCAAATTTCAGACACTTTGCAAGTAGTTGCTTTGGGTGCATTACGCGGAATGCAAGACGTAAAAATACCTACGGTTATCACCTTTGTGGCTTATTGGCTAATCGGGTTTCCCATTTCGTATTATTTGGGGCTTTTTACCGAGTATAAAAGTTCCGGTATTTGGTTGGGTTTGCTAGCCGGTTTAACTGCTTCGGGTGTAATGTTATTTATGCGATTTAATTATCTTTCAAAAAAATTCATCTTACAAAAAAGTGGAAAAAACATTTCGTAAACAAGTTCCGTTATTAGTTTTTATTATACTCTCGGTGATAGATGTTTGGGCGGTTTATACTAAAAATACGCAAGTAATAACCGCAGTAAAACCCTTTTTAATGCTTGTCTTATTATGGTATTTTCTTGCCAAATCACTTTATAGAAACAAGTTGTATATATTGGCTCTTATTTTTAGTTTTTTCGGGGATGTGTTTTTGTTAAGTAGCGAAAAAATATTTTTTCTATCCGGATTAATATCCTTTTTAATCGCCCATATTTTTTACATATTTTTGGTTAAATCACGGTTGCAAAAACCACGAGGAATTCAGTTATTAATAGCGGTAATTCTCAATTTGATTATTTTGGTGTTTCTATTACGTTTTTTATATCCTTCGTTGGGCGAAATGAAGGTTCCGGTAACCATTTACGGTATTACCATTACTACCTTTGGAGCGGTATCGTTATTGTATTTTCTTCAGAAAAAGAATAAAGGAGCATTGTTGCTGGTTTTAGGAACCTATGCATTTATAGTTTCAGATGCTTTCTTGGCAATTAACTTGTTTTACAAACCTTTTGCTTTGTTTCCGGTTATAATTATGGTTACTTATTTACTGGCTCAGTTTTTAATTTGTAAATTTGTTTTAAATTTAGAAAACACATGACACTTCCAAAATTTATACTCGGCGATAATACCGATTTGCCAACAGCAATTTTTGTTATACATACTCAATTTCCCCGCTTTATTATTAATTTAGAAAACGACGAAATAGAATGGCTGGAAGAATTTGATAATCATGATCAAAAAATACTGGAAACCGAAACCGAAAACCTCATTTGTGAAGCTACTGCTTTTTATGATAGAGAAATAGCACGTTATCAAGATGATTGAAGAATTGCTTAAATACGACCAAGCGGTTTTTTTATACCTTAATAATTTAGGGAGCCAAACCTGGGACCAACTGTGGTTGGTTATCACTAACAAACTGTCGTCTATACCGTTGTACGTAGTTTTACTGTATTTAATTTATAAAAATTACGGATCAAAAAGTACCATTTTAGTTTTGTTGGTTGTAGCCCTTATGATTACCGGAACCGATCAATTGTCCTATTTTTTTAAACATTACACCCAACGTCCACGTCCTTGTAAAGTGGAAGCATTGCAAGAACTGATGCGTTTTGTGGGAAATCGTTGTAGTAGATTTTCATTTTTCTCTGGACACGCAGTAAACTCGATGGCAACCGCCGTTTTTGTAGGCTTGCTTTTAAAAAACAAATACTATTATTTACCTTTTTTACTATTGTTTTGGGCTTTTTTGGTAGGTTATAGCAGAATTTACATTGGCGTACACTATCCGCTTGATGTTTTTACCGGTATGGTTGTAGGTGGGTTGTTTGGCTGGGGTTTTTATTTGCTTTTTAAGAAGCTGGAAAAAAGAATTTTATAATATTTTTTTACCTCATTTTTTTTATACCAAAAGGAATTGTATCTCAGTCCAAAATAAATCGGAATATTTCCGTAGCTATAACGAGTATTTTTAACGAAGATACAGGAAAAAAAGAAACGGTTTATCGGAACAATATATAGTTGTTTTTGATATTATTGTTTTATTATATTTACATCCTTGATTTATCCTTTTTTCCGTTTTCCCGCTTTAAGTCGCTTCATATTTTGAACTTCTTTATTTTGTTCCAGCAATTCTTTTTCTTTTCTGGCACGTTCCAACTCAGCTTTTCGGGAGGCTTCTATTTCGGCTTCTAATGCTTTTTTGTTTGCTTCAATTTGAGCTTGCAAAGCTTTTAAATTGTTAATTGAATCTTGCCTGCGCTTGATATCGGTTTCGGTTTTAACAACATAACTGGCATCCATATTTTCATTGTCAATACTTTTTAAACTAAGACTGTCCTTTTCTTCTATTACTTCTTCAATAATTTCGGTTTTAGTTTGGGTATCTTTTATAATTTTCACACGAGTAATGGTTACCTTTTTAATATTGACAATAGAATCTTGAGCAACAGCAGAAAAAGTTAGTAGGATTAAAAAAAGTACAAAAGCGGTAATGAATTTCATAGTTAGAAATTTTAATTCTTTCAAAGATACAAAAAACCGCTCTAAAGCGTATATTTGCAAACTTAAAAAAATTATCTCTTATGAAAGCAGGAATTGTAGGGCTTCCCAATGTAGGAAAATCAACTCTTTTTAATTGTTTGTCTAATGCAAAGGCACAAAGTGCCAATTTTCCGTTCTGCACAATTGAACCCAACATAGGAGTTGTAAATGTTCCCGATCCACGTTTAGAAAAATTAGAGGCACTTGTGAAGCCTGAGCGCGTAATACCTGCTACCGTTGAGATTGTAGATATTGCCGGATTGGTAAAAGGAGCCAGCAAAGGCGAAGGTTTAGGTAATCAATTTTTGGGAAACATAAGAGAAACCGATGCCATATTACACGTTTTACGATGTTTTGAAAATGATAATATCGTGCATGTTGACGGAAATGTAAATCCGGTTAGAGATAAGGAAACCATCGATATAGAACTTCAATTAAAAGATTTGGAAACCACCGAAAAAAAATTGGATAAAGTAAAACGAGCAGCAAAAACCGGAAATAAAGAAGCGCAAAAGGAAGAAGCCGTTTTGCTGAAAATAAAAGAGGGTCTGGAGTCCGGTATATCGGTTCGAGCAATTACTATTTCGGAAGCAGATAGAGAAGCATTTGTAAAACCATTGCAATTTATTACCGATAAACCGGTTCTATACGTGTGCAATGTAGATGAAGCATCTGCAACAACCGGAAATAAGTATGTAGATGAAGTAAAAAAAGCGATAACCAACGAAAATGCAGAAGTGTTGGTTTTGGCTGTTGGAACCGAAGCGGATATTAACGAGCTTGAAGAATACGAAGAACGCAAACTATTTTTAGAAGATTTAGGTTTGGACGAGCCCGGTTCGGCAAAATTAATTCGTGCCGCTTATAAATTACTTAATTTACAAACCTACTTTACCGCCGGAGCCAAAGAAGTACGTGCTTGGACAATTCCGGTTGGCGCTACTGCTCCACAAGCAGCCGGAGTAATTCATACCGATTTTGAAAAAGGTTTTATTAGAGCCGAAGTCATTAAGTATGATGATTTTGTGCATTACGGAAGTGAGCAAAAAGTAAAAGAAGCCGGAAAACTAAGTGTAGAAGGCAAAGAGTACATTGTGCAAGATGGTGATGTGATGCATTTTCGATTTAATGTGTAAGGGTGCTTTTTGTTACTCTTGTTCTTTTTTCGATTTTTTCTGAAACAAAACCCGAAACAATTTTATACTTGTAACCATTCTTGCTTTTATACCCTTTGGTTACTTTTGGTGAAATTATACCTAATGCAATCAAACTTGCCGAGGCAATTAGATATCCTGCATAACCCGCTTGAATAAAAGCAGCTATTATGGCACCAACAGCAAGGGTAGCTCCCGCAAAATAAAAAACGACACCGTCTATTAGTAAAGACACCAACAATGGGTTTTTTCTAATCAAAACTATTTCGTTTAAAGAAATGACGGTTCCTTTTAACGAAATAGTCTCATTATCAATAATTTTAAGCCTTCCTTTTATTCGTTTTCCATCTTTGGTTTTAACAATAACACGTTTGTTTTGAGTTATGAAAATTTCTTTGTTTTTTGAAATATTTGTTATCGATAAAACCTGTGTTTGTGCATCTGCAAAACCCGCACACAACAGCAAAAAGAGAAAGATGCTATTTTTCATGTTTTATTACAAAGCTAACGAAAAATATTTTAATAAAAACAGCTAAATATTTTTCAACAAAAAGTACTTTTTTATTGTTAATTACTTTCTATTTTAAGGGTTTTAAAAGTTGTTACTAAATCCTATCTTAGCCCAGTTATAGCGTAATTTATGGCACAAACACAATATACCGAAGACAATATACGCTCTCTCGACTGGAAGGAACATATTCGTATGCGTCCGGGAATGTACATCGGGAAATTAGGCGATGGTTCTTCTCCCGATGACGGAATTTATATCTTGTTAAAAGAAATTATCGATAACAGCATCGATGAATTTGTAATGGGAGCCGGAAAAACTATCGAGATAAAAATAAAAGATAAAGAAATACGGGTTAGAGACTACGGTCGAGGCATCCCGCTTGGAAAAGTAGTAGATGTTGTATCCAAAATGAATACCGGAGGAAAATACGACTCTCGAGCATTTAAAAAAGCGGTAGGACTTAATGGCGTAGGAACAAAAGCAGTTAATGCACTTTCTTCCTATTTTAGAGTAGAATCTGTGCGAGATGGAAAACTGAAATTTGCCGAATTTAACCTCGGAAACCTCACAACCGACTCCCAAATCGAAGAAACTTCTCGTCGAAAAGGAACTCAAATTATTTTTATCCCTGACGAAACCATCTTTAAAAACTTTAAATACCGAACCGAATACGTAGTAAGAATGTTAAAAAACTACGTATATCTTAATCCCGGACTAACTATAATATTTAATGGTGAGAAGTTCTATTCCGAAAACGGATTAGCCGATTTGTTGTCAGACACCATAGCACAAGAAGATCGCTTATATCCTATCATACATCTAAAAGGTGAAGATATTGAAGTCGCTTTAACACACAGCAAAACACAGTATAGCGAAGAATACCATTCGTTTGTTAACGGACAGCATACCACACAAGGCGGTACGCACCAAGCCGCTTTTCGCGAAAGCATTGTAAAAACCATTAGAGAGTTTTACAAAAAAAATTACGATGCCAGCGATATAAGAAAATCCATAGTTTCTGCCATTAGCATCAAAGTGATGGAACCTGTGTTTGAATCGCAAACCAAAACCAAATTAGGATCAACCGATATGGGTGGCGGCTTGCCAACGGTACGTACTTATATCAATGATTTTGTAAAAACACAACTAGACAATTACTTACATAAAAATCCCGAAACCGCCGAGGCTTTGCAGCGCAAAATACTCCAAGCCGAGCGCGAACGTAAAGACCTTAGCGGAATTAGAAAACTGGCAAGAGAACGCGCCAAAAAAGCCAGCCTTCATAACAAAAAATTACGCGACAGCAGAGTACATCTCGGTGATATGAAAAACGACCGGAGATTAGAAACCACCTTGTTTATAACCGAAGGAGATTCGGCAAGCGGAAGCATCACCAAAAGTAGAGACGTAAACACACAAGCCGTATTTTCACTAAGAGGAAAACCGCTTAATTCCTACGGTATGAGTAAAAAAATTGTCTATGAAAACGAAGAATTTAACCTGCTTCAAGCAGCACTAAATATTGAAGATTCATTAGAAAACTTGCGCTACAACAACATTGTAATCGCTACAGATGCCGATGTGGACGGAATGCATATTAGACTGTTGCTCATCACCTTTTTTCTTCAATTTTTTCCGGAATTAATTAAAGAAGGACATTTGTATATCTTACAAACACCATTATTTAGGGTGCGTAACAAAAAAGAAACCATTTATTGTTACAGCGAAGAAGAACGCATAAACGCCATTGAAAAACTAAAACCCAAACCCGAAATCACCCGCTTTAAAGGATTGGGCGAAATTTCACCCGACGAGTTTAAACATTTTATTGGTCGTGACATTCGGTTAGACCCTGTGATGCTGGATAAATCAATGAGTATTGAGGAGTTGCTGTCTTTCTATATGGGAAAAAATACCCCCGACAGACAGCAATTTATCATAAACAATCTTAAAGTAGAACTGGATAAAATAGAAGATTAAAACAGACAAACAATGAGTGAGCAACTCAATCCTAATAACGAAGAGCCTATTAGTTCAAACTTCGGTGAAAACCAAAACACTGAAGAAACCATAACCAAGGTTACCGGGATGTACCGCGATTGGTTTCTCGATTATGCCTCGTATGTAATTTTGGAGCGTGCCGTACCGGCAATTGAAGACGGCTTTAAACCCGTTCAACGCCGTATTATGCAGTCACTAAAAGACCTAGACGACGGTAGGTACAACAAAGTGGCAAACATCGTTGGACACACCATGCAGTACCACCCGCACGGAGATGCCAGCATTGCCGATGCGATGGTACAAATCGGACAAAAAGATTTGCTTATCGATACGCAAGGAAACTGGGGAAACATACTTACCGGCGACCGTGCGGCAGCTTCACGTTACATCGAAGCACGATTGTCTAAATTTGCCTTAGATGTTGTTTATAATCCTAAAAATACCGAATGGCAAGCATCCTATGACGGAAGGAAAAAAGAACCCATAAACCTTCCGGTAAAATTTCCGCTACTCTTGGCACAAGGAGCAGAAGGAATTGCCGTAGGACTTTCTACAAAAATACTTCCGCATAACTTTAACGAACTTATTGATGCCTCCATCAAACATTTGCAAGGCAAAAGATTTCAGTTGTATCCCGATTTTCCTACAGGCGGAATTATAGATATTTCCAACTATAACGACGGACTTAGAGGCGGAAAAATAAGAAGTAGAGCAAAAATTTCGCAATCCGGAAAAAACACGCTTGTTATTACCGAAATTCCTTTCGGAACTACTACTTCCTCGCTAATCGATTCAATTTTAAAAGCCAATGACAAAGGGAAAATTAAAATTAAAAAAATTGAAGACAACACAGCAGCCGAAGTCGAAATAAATATTCATTTACCTTCCGGTATTTCACCCGATAAAACTATTGATGCACTATATGCCTTTACCGCTTGCGAAACATCGGTCTCACCATTGGGATGTGTCATAGAAAATAACAAACCACTGTTTATAGGTGTTTCAGAGATGCTTCGCCGTTCGACCGACAGAACCGTTGCATTGCTAAAAAGCGAATTGGAAATTCAACTTGCCGAACTGGAAGACCAATGGCATTTTGCTTCCTTAGAACGTATTTTTATCGAAAACCGAATCTATCGCGATATTGAAGAACAAGAAACTTGGGAAGGTGTTATCAAAGCCATCGATAAAGGCTTAAAACCTCATATCAAGCACTTAAAACGTCCTGTTACGGAAGAAGATATCGTTCGGTTAACCGAAATAAGAATAAAACGAATCTCAAAATTCGATATCGATAAGGCACAACAAAAAATTGAAGCCTTAGAAGAAAAAATCAATCAAATTAAACACCACTTAGAAAATTTGATTGCATATTCCATCGATTATTTTAAACGCTTAAAAAAAGAATACGGAAAAGGAAGAGAACGCAAAACCGAAATTCGTATTTTTGAAAATATTGAAGCTACAAAAGTAGTGGTAAGAAACACAAAGTTGTATGTAAATCGCGAAGAAGGTTTTGTAGGAACCAGCTTAAGACGCGATGAATATATAACCGATTGTAGCGATATTGACGATATTATCGTTTTTACTCAAGAAGGAAAAATGATAGTGACTAAAGTGGGAAGTAAAACCTTTGTAGGTAAAGGAATTATACACGTCGCTGTTTTTAAGAAAAAAGACAAACGCACCATTTATAATCTTATTTATAGAGACGGAACACGTGGCGCATCTTACGTAAAACGATTTGCCGTAACCGGTATAACTCGCGATAAAGAGTATGATGTCACCAAAGGCACCAAAGGAAGCAAAGTACTTTACTTTACAGCCAATCCCAATGGCGAAGCCGAAGTGGTAACCATTCATCTTCGCCAAACCGGTAGTATTAAAAAACTTAAATTTGACTTGGATTTTGCCGACCAACTGGTAAAAGGAAGAGGATCAAGAGGAAATATCGTAACCAAATATGCCGTAAAACGTATCGAGTTAAAAGAAAAAGGACTCTCTACCTTAAAACCGCGCAAAATTTGGTTTGACGATACCATACAGCGACTTAACGTAGATGGGCGAGGAGAGTTGCTGGGCGAATTTACCAGTGAAGACAGATTGCTCATTATTAACCAAGACGGTATTCTTAAAACAGTAATTCCGGAAGTTACAATGCACTTTGATACCAATATGATTGTGCTTGAAAAGTGGGAACCTCAAAAACCTATTTCGGTGATTTATTGGGAAGGAGAAAAAGAGCTTTTTTATGTAAAACGATTTTTAATTGAAAACCCTGATAAAGAAGAAAAAATAATCACAGATCATCCCAAATCGTATCTCGAAAAAGTCTTTACGGATTATCGTCCCGTAGCCGAGTTGGTTTTTGCCAAAAAGCGCGGGCAAGACCGGAAAGCAAATGAGCAAATAAATTTAGAAAAATTTATTTCGATAAAAGGAATTTCGGCAATGGGAAATCAATTAACCAAAGAAAAAGTGTTGGAAATAAACACATTAGAGCCGCTACCTTATGAAAAACCTCAACCGGAACCTGTTGAGGAAATTGAAGTTATAGAAGAAGAAACCGTTCCTGCACAAGAAAAAAAAGATACCAAAGAAGAAACTGCTAAACCGGACAAAAATTCGGATGACGATTTAAAAATCGATGAAACCGGTCAAGGATTACTGTTTTAATCGCAAAAACTTGTAAATGAAAAAATTTTATCAAGAATTTAAAGATTTTGCCATCAAAGGAAATATGGTTGATATGGCAATAGGTATCATCATAGGTACTGCTTTTAATAAGGTGATTAGTGTGCTGGTTAAAAAAGTAATTATGCCGCCGTTAAGTCTTTTAACAAATGGAAACACACTATCAAACAAAAAAATCATCCTTAGAGAAGCCACCGAAAAATCCAGCGAAGTAGTTTTAGGATACGGCGAATTGCTTGATGTTTTACTTGACTTTCTTATCATTTCGCTTACTATTTTTATTGTTATTAAGGTAATGAACCGATTTAGACGTAAAGCAGACGATCCGGAAGATAAAGAAGTAGAAACACCCAAAGATATTGAGTTGTTATCGAAAATTGAAAAACTTTTGGAAGAACAAAACCAATTGTTGAAAAAATAAATAGCCTAATCGGCAACCTTAACAGCCGTACCTCGTAGCTTTTGTTTTTCACCAACAATATTGTATTCAAATGTATATTGGTTGTTATTGGTAGTGAGAATTTTCATATGTATGGCTTTTTCTTCCGCCATATTTTTAGGATGTAACTTTTTTACCACATACTCACAATCGTTAATCCATCGTATGCTCGAAGTGTCGGCTTTACCTTTAAAATAATCTATTTCAATACTATCGTTGCGTACAAATGTGGTGGTAAGTACTTCTGTGCCAACCATAGCTTCATAGGTAAACGTTCCTTTTTTAAAATCCTCACATTTCCGTTCGGGCTGAAAACAAGAAGCCAAAAAAAACAGATGTGCTATAAAAACGATACGCATAAACATTTTTTACATTTTTTTCAAAAGTAAGATACCATAACGTTATTAACGTTATTTATTTCAATTTTTTTAAATATCATTTTTATACTCTTTGAAAGAACCATTTTTATAAAAAATTATAATTCTTTCAATTTGTAAATGTTCTTGTGATGTAGTTTGTTTTTTTTTCTCTTCAACAGAAATTTCTTTTTGCTGAAATAAATTTGGTTTTTCTGAAATATTTTTAGCAACAGGGGTGGGTAACGATTTTTTTAAGGTAGCCGGAAACTCACCTTTTCCGTCTAATAACCAATACAATTCTACTTCCGGAAATTTTTTAAGAACCTTTAAAACAAATTCTAAACTGGGTTTGTTTCTGCCGGATAGAAGATGAGAAATAGTAGATCGATTAAAGTTAATTTCTTCTGAAAAAGCGGTTGCCGTTAGTCCATAATAGGATAGTATTTTTTGAAGCCTTTTAGCAAATTCATTTGTGGTTACCATTGTAACAAGCTGTTTTTGTAATTAATAACGTTTACAAATGTAAAATATTATACGTTTGTATGCAAATAGGTAGGTAAATCTTTATACAACTGTTAATTTATAACTTTAAATAAGGTAACTTAAAAGACTGAAAAAAATATTATTATGCTATCGCTACTAAAAACTAACAGCAAATCAAGTTTTTTTGTTTACAATTATAAACAACAAATATTAAAGTAAGTGTTTACGCTTGTAAACTTAGGTTTATTTACATTTGTAAAAAAGAATTTAAACGTATGAAATTTGCAATCCGGTATTTAGAGAATAAGGAAACAAAATTGAAAGGAAGATATATAACAAATCATCATATCATCCCGATTTTAGAACAATATAAAAGCGAATTTACAATTTCAACAATCGGTAAATCTGTTTTGAGAAACGATATTTATTTAATAAAAATCGGAACCGGTAAAAAAGTTGTTTTAGGCTGGTCCCAAATGCACGGAAATGAATCTACTACAACCAAGGCAATTTTTGACTTTATAAAATATATAGCAAATAATAAAGATGAGCAGGAAGTCACAGAATTTTTAAATACATTTAGTTTTTATGTTATTCCTATTCTTAATCCGGACGGTGCGGCTGTTTATACTCGTGAAAATGCCAATAAAATAGACTTAAATCGTGATGCAAAACAACTTTCGCAACCTGAAAGTGTTGTTTTAAGAGACGTTTTTAATAAAGTCCAACCTCAACTATGTTTAAATTTACATGACCAGCGTTCTATTTTTGGATTTGAAACCGGAAAACCGGCTATTATTTCTTTTTTGGCACCTGCAGCAGACCCTGAGCAAACCATTACAGTTTCTAGAAAAATAGCGATGCAACAAATTGTTGTACTTGCATCTAAATTACAAGCATACATTCCCGGCTGTGTTGGTAGGTATGATGATACCTTCAATATCAATTGTGTAGGAGATACGTTTCAGCAATTCGGGGTTCCTACCATCTTATTTGAGGCAGGACATACAAAACGCGATTACAATCGAGAAATAACTCGCAAGTATCTGTTTTTTATACTGTTACAATTGTTTGTTCTAACGGAAGCAAACGGAATTTCTGCAACTTATAAAGACTATTTTTTACTTCCAGAAAATATAAAAAATTATAAAGATGTGATTTTGAGAAATGTTAGACTTCAAAGTTTCCCTTATCCTATTTCAATAGGTATTCAATATAAAGAAATTTTAAAGGGAAATACGGTTAAATTTGTTCCCGAAATTGAATCTATTGGAGATTTATCTAACTTTTATGCGCATAAAGAGATTGATGTTGCGGGAAGTGAAATTTTGATAAATAATCAAAAAAACATCAAAATTGGAGATAAAATTTCATTGATTAATAATTATTTCGACAAAACGTTAGAATATTTCGATAAAAACAGCCTAGAGTTTTAATCAATTGTAGTACTTTTGCCATATAAAAATAATACATATTATCATGGCAAAATTTAAACTAGACGACAC
>JALWKK010000005.1 GCA_027081505.1 Flavobacteriaceae bacterium | reverse complement strand
ATTCCCGCTGTTTTGGCTTTAGAGGTAGCTCATCTTTACTGTATTGATAAACCACTTCTCTAAACCAATTATACAATTTTCTGTGAGGTTTAAACTCCAACGAGCAAAGTGAGTGGGATATCTGCTCTATGTAATCGCATTCGCCGTGTGTCCAATCGTACATCGGGTAAATACACCAGTCGTTTCCGGTTCGGTGGTGGTGTTTTTTTAAGATGCGGTACATGATGGGGTCACGCATTAACATGTTTGGGTCTTCCATATCTATTTTTGCTCGTAATACGTGAGTACCTTCTTCAAACTCACCTTCTTTCATTCGTTTAAAGAGTTCTAGGTTTTCTTCCACGCTTCGGTTTCTAAACGGGCTGTTTTCTCCTACTTGTGTAGGTGTCCCTTTTTGTTGAGCAATCTCTTCGCTGGTTTGTGAGTCAACATACGCCAAGTCGTCTTTTATCATTTGTACCGCCCAATGGTAGAGTTGCTGAAAATAATCGGATGAATACAGCTCGTTTGCCCATTGATAGCCCAACCATTTAATGTCTCGTTTTATAGCATCTACATATTCTTGTTCTTCTTTTACCGGATTGGTATCGTCAAAACGTAAATTTACCGGAGCATTGTATTTTAAACCCAAACCGAAACTAATTCCAATAGCTTTGGTGTGTCCAATATGAAGATATCCGTTAGGCTCGGGTGGAAACCGGAACCGTAAAGCTTCTTTTGGTAAGCCGTTTTTTAAATCTTCTTCTATAATATGCTCGATAAAATTGAGCGATTCTTTTTTTTCTGACATAATTCTTTAAATATGTTCTATTTTTGTTGAAATAATCTCACGAATATAGGTGCAAAAATAGTTGAAATGAGTACAATACGATTAAAAAATATAAAAATATATGCCTTTCATGGGTGTATGATGGAAGAAGGACAGATAGGATCTGATTATTTGGTAAACCTTACGGTAAAAGCCAACTTAGATAAAGCAGCTCAAACAGATCGTTTACAAGACACAGTAGATTATGTGATTTTGCAAAAAATTGTAAAAGAAGAAATGGCTGTTAGGTCAAAATTATTAGAACATGTAGGGAAACGTATTATAGATAAAATTATGCTTGATTTGCCTTTGGTAAATAGTGTAAAAGTACGGGTTGCCAAAGTTAACCCACCTATTGGTGGTGATGTGGCGGCGGTTTCGGTAACGATGAAACGGAAAAGATAGGGTAAATTGTGTATTTTTAACCGAGGAAACAAAATAATTGTTATTAATATTTTATATTTGCATTCCTTTAACGTAAGGCATCGTGGCCGAGTGGCTAGGCAGTGCTCTGCAAAAGCATGTACAGCGGTTCGAATCCGCTCGATGCCTCTTATTAAAACTCCGGCTTAACTGTTGGGGTTTTTTTATACCTTTTTATTTTTAAATGCTCGATAATTATTTTTTTTCTTTACCGCAACTATTTGTTATATTGCTTTTGGTAAATCATAAATCATATTTATGTGGTTTGAGTTGCGGTGAAGTATCTGAAGATAATTATTTATTTTTTCTTCATATTCAATCTTATAATCTTCGTGTAGTTTTTTTGTGACTACATTTATTAAGCGTTTTAGAATCATTGCTACTTTCGTATCGTATTGTGTGAAGCAGGTTCCAAACATAGTTTCGTTTAAAGAAAACGGAATCTCAAGAATATACATTAATAAGTCTGCTTCTAAAGCTTTGTTTTTTGAAATCTTTGTAAACTCATTAATCCGTTTGATACAAGCGCTTAACATATTTGCCATTTGTAGTTGCTCGGAAAACCCTTTATATCTTTTGTAGAAAATTACTTCTAAATCGGCTTTTGTCGCTTCATATAATTCTTCCTCGCCAAATTCTTTTTCAAGGTAGTTTACAAAAACATAATCGTAAACAGATTTTTCTTTAGATGCTAATTTTAAAACAATCTCTTGAAGCTCTAAGCATTCAAGTCTTTTTTGTTTCTTTGTCTAATCTTGGTATAAAAAATGTGTTTAAAATCTTTGTTTATAACTAAAAAAAGAGGTTTGTTTATAGCTCTACAATATGTGTTTTAGGTAATTTATTTAGCCCTTTTTTTATTTCTTTAGGGAAAATTCCTTGTAGAAGTAATAGCACACCAAATCCGATGATAAGAATACTCACCCATTTTTTGGTTTTATAAACAAAGCGTGGTGTTAATTTGCTTTTTAGTTTTTTTGCAAGAAAAATTTTTACCAAATCGGTTACAAACAAGCTGATTATTACCGTTATTAGAAACAGCACTACACCGTTTTTAGAGCTTGTTAATGCGTTTGCCATTATAATTGTTGCAATCCAACCGGCAAGTACACCAAAATTAACAAAATTGAGTAAAAAACCTTTTAAAAAAAGTCCGCCTAAGTTCTTTTTTACTTTTACTGCATAGTGTTCACGTACTATTTTTATAAATGATTTAGCTGTGCGGATATAAGAAATAACTCCGTAAATAATTAAAACAGCCCCGCCAAAAATAAGCAGTGCCGGATCGTCCTTTACTTTTTCAAGAATTTTTGAAGTACTAAAATAAGCGATAAGAATAAACAATATATCTGAAGTGATGGCTCCCAAATCAAAAAAAATACCTGCTTTTATCCCTTTGGTAACACTAGTTTCTAAAAGTGTAAAGAAAATAGGACCGATAGCGAAAGCTAACAGAAATCCGTAAAAAGCTGCAATAGGTAAACCGTCTAACATAACGGTGCAAAATTACGAAAAACTAACACCAAAACACAAAAAGAAAGTTTAACCCACTTTATTCATATAAAAAAAGGGAATTATATGATACTGCTATGAGCAAAAAGGAAAATGCAAGAAACCCACCCGATTTTTTTAAGATAGAAAAGCCTAAAATCGGCAAATTTTTCGGGTTAACTTTTATTTCTCATTTTAGTAACGAGAAAGGGTTAAGTTGAGTATTTCAGTAATGTGAAAAATAAACAGGTATGGGTATTTAGTCAACAAAATCTATTCTTCCGCCGGCAAATGTTTTTTTGTACACATTTTTTGGGTTTCCATAGACCGTTACATCTCCTCCGGCTGTTACTCTTATATCGACACTGTTTTTGGAATAAACACTTACTTCACCGCCGGCTGTTATACGTAATGTAGCGTCTTGAGAAAGCAATTCTTCTGCGTCATAAATTCCTCCTGAATTCACAGTTACTTCTTGGGTTTGTGCTCTTCCTGAAACTTCAATTATCCCACCGGAAACTGCTTTTACTTTTACAAAATTTACATCCAACCCTACATGGATTCTAGCTCCTTCTTGTGTTTTTAATTCGATGGTGTTTTGTTCTATCATTTGATTTCCGGTAATTTGAGCACCTTCGTTTCCGTCTATTATTTTTAGATGAGTATAATGCACTTCTACAAAGGTTTCTTCTCCGTTAAAACGATTATCGAGATACATGCGAATTTTTAATTTTCCGGCTTCATTTATAATCTTCACGTCTTGGGTATTTTCACCTTTTATAACTACTTTATTTTCGGTAGAAGGAATTAAATTCACTTCAATTAAATCAAAGACCTTTAACTCAGAGAAATCACCTACATTTTTAGTGATACTATTTTGTGAAACAGCAATTTTTGAAATAAATAATAAGATAATTAAAAAAGTATTTTTCATCTGTTTAAAAATTTGTAATTATTTGATATTGAAGAAAATTCCAAATTATTAAACATCCGGAACCACTTCGTTTTCACATAAACTTATTTTAATCATCCTTGGTAGGTTATGCTTAAAAAAGTTTATGCTCATTTCATCGGTACTATTTTTTGTTGCTTCTATAAAGAGTAAGATATAAGAATATTGTTACACTTCTATTTCATTTTTATGACCCAGCATTATAAAATCGAGCTGTTTTTTAATTAAATCGGTGTTTTTAACACGTATATAAACTTCATCTCCAAGTTGATAGGTGTTTTTTGTTGTTTGCCCTATGACTTGATAATTTTCTTTATCTATCTTATATGTATCGTCTTTTATTTCTTGAATACGTACCATTCCTTCGCATTTGTTTTCAATAATCTCTACATACAATCCCCAATCGGTTACACCGGTAATTACACCTAGAAAATCTTTGTTTTTAAACTGTTGCATATACTTTACTTGCATATACTTAATACTATCCCGTTCGGCTTGGGTTGCAAGATTTTCCATATTACTAGAATGTTTGCATTTGTTTTCGTATTCGTCTTGATTGACACTTTTACCTTTGTTTAAATAATGTTGTAAAAGTCGATGTACCATAACATCGGGATACCGGCGAATAGGTGACGTAAAATGGGTATAATAATCAAAAGCCAATCCGTAATGACCTATGTTATAAGTAGAATAAACAGCTTTACTCATACTTCTAATCGTTAGGTTGTCTATCAAGTTTTGTTCTTTTTTTCCTTTTACATCGGAAAGGAGTTTGTTTAAGGAAGTAGCAAGGGTACGATGATCTTTATTATTTATTTTATATCCAAATCTGCTAATTAAGGTTTCGAGAGCAGCTATTTTTTCGTCGTCCGGTTCGTCGTGAACGCGATATACAAAGGTTTTTTCCGGTTTTTGTTTTCCTATAAATTCGGCTACGCTCCGGTTGGCGAGAAGCATAAATTCTTCGATTAACTTATTGGCATCTTTACTTTCTTTAAAATAAACACCTACCGGATTATTTTTTTTATCTAATTTGAATTTAACTTCTACTTTATCAAATGAAATAGCACCTTTTCGCATTCTGTTTTGTCGTAAAATTTTAGCAAGTTCATCCAATTTTAAAATTGCTTGAGTTAATAGAGGTTTTACTTGATATGCTTTTCCTGTAAGTGATATTTCTTGAGGAATAGTTACTAATCGAGTTGTTTCCTTGTTATTACTCTTAATGCTATTAGATTCAATAATATATTGCGCTTCTTCATATGCAAAACGGGCATCGCTATACGTAACGGTACGACCGAACCATTTTTTAATTACTTCAGCTTTGTTATTTAAAGTAAAGATTGCTGAGAAGGTATATTTTTCTTCTTTAGGTCGTAAAGAGCAGGCATTATTTGAAAGGATTTCGGGAAGCATCGGCACTACTCTGTCTACTAAATAAACAGATGTTGCTCGATTATACGCTTCGTCATCGAGTAGGGTTCCGGGTTTAACATAATGTGACACATCGGCAATGTGAATTCCTATTTCATAATTTCCGTCTTTTAACTGTTGAAAAGAGAGTGCATCATCAAAATCTTTTGCATCTTTAGGGTCTATGGTAAACGTTAATACATCACGCATATCACGGCGTTTTTGTATCTCTTCTTTTTTTATGGAAGTGTCTAAATTATTTGCATACGCTTCCACTTCTGGAGGAAAATCGTAAGGTAAACCGTATTGGGCAAGTATAGAATGTATTTCGGTATTGTGTTCTCCGGCTTTTCCTAAAACTTGAATGACTTTTCCGTAAGGAGAATCTGCACGTTCTGGCCAATCTTCCAATTGTACCACTACTTTATCGCCGTTTTTTGCTTTTCCTATGTTCTTTTTCGGAATAAAAAAATTGGTGTACATCTTATAATCATCTACATCTACAAAAGCAAATTTTTCTTGTATTTGGATGCTTCCTACCCACGTAGTTTTCTTTCTTTCTAATATTTTATTAATTTCACCCTCTTGTTTTCCGTTTTTCTTTTTATTAAATACATATACCTGAACGGTATCTCCGTGAAATGCATGGTTAATATATTTTGGTGCGATATAAATATCATCTTCCAGCTCATCAACTAATACATATCCTTGCCCGCGACCAGCTATATCCAGAGTTCCTACATAATAATTTTGTGTGTGTTTTAACGTGTATTTTCCTCTTTCAACTTCTTTAAGCTTTCCTTTTTGAGTTAACTGTTTTAGGCGTTTTATTATTAAATTTCGAGTGGTTGTATCGGTTACTCCTAACTTAGCTGCTATTTGCCGGTAATTTATGGGTTTCGGGTATTCTTTTTGGATAATAGAAAGAATGTGTTCGGTAATGTTACTTCCTTTTTTCTTTCTATATGTTTTGTTTTTCTTTTTTCTTCTTGTCATAATTCATTTTATAATGGTGTAAAAGTAAGACAAATCGTGTTAAGGGATTGTTATGTTAAAATAAATTTAAAAAAACTACGTTAGTAGTAGTACATTTTAACTCCCCTCTTTTTTTAAAATTATAATTCAAATATCCTTTTTGGATAATTAAATCGGTTTGTTATGCCACACTATTTTATAGACGGAATACCCTTAGTATTTGATCCCGAACACGATAGGCAACTCTTCGGGCAGTTGTTTCCCGGCGGATTTACCAATCGCAGTTTAGAAAGTTTTTTAACACCCGGGAGTAATCCTGTTGCACAAGATTCTCCTTTTGGAGAAGACAGTATTTTTTATGTAGCACAAGAGGTTCCTTATTCTAATAATACTTCGGCTAACCAATATACCAATAAAGTACAATTTTTTAATTCCGGAACTCAAGTAATTAATCAATACAAAAACGCAACAGCATTAGAGGGGCAAATACTTGTTTTTTATGAAGACGACACCCAAGATTCTCTTGATTTTTTTGACCCCGTTTGTCGTGTAAAAATGGGTGAAAAACGACGAGATTTAATGCTGCGTTTAAAAAAAGGTACCGGTTCGGTGCGGTTTAATGATTTACCCAACCAACCCATAGCAAGAAGCTTGGTAGATTGGGTAAACCTTTTTGCAAAACAGCACAAACTTAAACCCTTGGTTTTAGTAAATGCCATTTTATTAGAACTCGATGTAATGGCTAATAAAAACAGTATTGTTAACAAAGTCTTAGGGCTTAACAACAAATTAGCCGAATTCATCCTTGACGGAGTACAAGCAATTGAAAATTGGAAATTTACAGATGTAAATTATGAGTATGGTAAATACTACTTATATGCAAAAGAAAAAAAGTTTCAACCCATTTTACCCATTACTTATATAAAACAAGCAAAAGATTATTGGGAGACAGGAAATACCCTTGAAGAAAAAATACCCAATACAGCGTACAAAAAACTACAATATTTTATTCATAATTTTTCTACGGTTTTAGTTAAAGTAACCGCAGATAAAAACTTACCCCAACCCACAGACCTAAAACAAATTATAGCACCCCAAATAGCAAAAATTAAAGAGCTGTTGCACCTTAACCTGCCGGATTTTATAAAATCTATTTATAACAACTTGCAAAAGTTGTTAAATAACATCTTAGACTTTATAAGCTTTGCCATAGACAACGTTACCCAAACGGCTGCTGTTTACAACGCTTATTTGTGCGGTATGTTAAACGGTGTACTATCGCTGTTACAAACCGTAGTGATGCTTATTGCTTTTGTGGTAGATAATATCGCTTTGTTTGAACTTGAAAATTTAGGTACCCAAGGCAGTTTACAAGCACAAGAAAAACGCGCTTTTTTAGAAGACTTTGTAAACCTCTTACTTAAAAAAGCAAAAGCTATTTTTAACGGTTTTAAAAAGACAGTTAAAACATTTCCAATAGAGCTTACTCGTTTTCTTAATTCGCTTGGTGAGCGATTAAAAAAATACAGCCCGTATTTTATCGCTTATGTAATGGGTGTATTGGTTTTTGAGGTTATCCTCGATGTGGTTTTGGCTTTGTTAACCGGTGGAGCCACGATGTTTGAAGAAGCGGCAAAAGCCATTAAACGCCTTAAAAACCTCTCGGTAAGCAAAGGCTTAAAAAGCATAGAGAAAACCGCCCTAAAAGCCACAACCACTGCAGCAGACATCCTTACCTTTATAAAAACAGAGTTAGATGCTCTTATAAAAGCACTTAACGAAGGCAAACTATTACAATACCTTGAAGAAAAATTTGTATCTTTATTTGGTAAAACCAAAACAAAAGCTGAAGATTATCACGAAAAATTAAACAAAGGCGAAATAAAACTTGATGAAAAAATAGATGAAAACGGAAACCTAGTAAAAAGACATCCTAACGATTTTACACGCTACGGAAACTTAGGAGAGATTATAGCCAATGAAAAATGGGAATCACTTACCCGTTGGACAAACGGTAAAGCGGTAGATTACAAACCCTTACACCGGTTGGTAGAAACCTTAGACGACACATCAAAAAAAGGAATAGACGGGATTTATCAAAACCGGTTGTTTAACCCAAAAACAATGCCACCACCACCAAAATATATTATTAACGAAACCAAGTTTACCACCTCAAAGGCAAGTGCTATTAGTAAAGAAATATGGTTAAAAAAACTGTCTAAAAAAATAACAAAATCCGGTGCAAGCCAAATG
>JALWKK010000004.1 GCA_027081505.1 Flavobacteriaceae bacterium | reverse complement strand
ATTGGAAAAACCGTTTTTGAGGTTATTTCGTACAGTCGAAGTAAAGAAAAACGTGTAAAAGCCCAACAAATCATCGATTTTTTTCAAAATAATATTCCTTCTTCAATGAAGCTCTCTTTAGACGATAAAGTAAAAGAAAGAGGTTTAAACCTGTCTAAATCACAAAAGAAAATGCTTTTGTACGCTAGAGCTACACTATCTAATAAACCTATTGTTGTAATCGAAGAGCCCATTCGTAATTTAGAAAAAAATACCAAAAAAAATATTCTAACGTGGTTATCGGAAGTAAAAAATAAAAAAACAATTGTGTTTTTGTGTTACACTTGGCGCGAACCCATTGTAAAAATAGATCACGTTATTTCAATACCAAAACAATAAATTTTGCACTTATGAAACGTCTTAAATTTCAATTTTTAACTCTCATTGTTTTACTTGTAACGCTATTTGCTTCTTGCGAAAAAGATACAGTTATTCTTACCGGATTACTCCCCACTTATGCAATTGAAGATGTAACGGTGCAAGGACAAAATCTTAAAAAAATCACAGGAAGTATTAACGAGTCTATTACTTTAAGTAATAGCAATTCCTATTTGTTAAGCGGAATTGTATTTGTAGAGGATACACTAACCATAGAACCCGGAACGATTATTTATGCAGAAACAAACCCCTTAACAGCACTTATAATTAACCGAAAAGCACGTATAGAAGCAACCGGAACAGCAACAGATCCTATTGTTTTTACTTCGGTAAACGAAATTCAAGGAAATGGACAAACCGGAGATTGGGGAGGTATTCATATTAACGGTCAAGCATCTTTAAATACAAGAAGTACTGCTCTAGCAGATATTATTGGTAAGTACGGAAGAACAGACAACTTAGTAAACGACGAAGATAATTCCGGTGTAATGAAATACCTTCGAGTAGAGTTTGCTGGCAAAGATATAAATGGTTCTGCAGGTGCCTTCAATTTAAACGCAGTAGGAAGCGAAACTCAAATTGAATATTTACAAACCTATAAATCTAACGGACAAGGAATACGTTTTAGAGGAGGTAAAGCCCGTTTAAAATATGCTTTGGCTACACAAACCATTGGTAAAGGATATCGTTGGGATGCCGGTTGGCGTGGATATGGTCAATTTTGGATAGCAAACTATACCCAAGCCACACAAGACACGCTAACAGCAATAGAAGGTCGAAGCGGTGCTCCTAATGACCCGCCTGTTTCAGCTCCGGTACTCTCTAATATTACTATTGTAGGAATGGGAGACACTAGTACAGATGCGCAAGTAAGAGGTATTCGTTTTAGAGATTCTACCTTGGGAAAGGTGTATAACTCCATTATCACTCAATGCCGCCGTGCAGTAAGAGCAGATTATTCGCAAAATTATATCGATAACGGAACACTAGTATTTGCCAATAATAATTTATTTTACAATCAACCCGATTATTATGTAGGTGCTTCAGGCGACACTTCAGTTTTTGGATTGCCACAATACAATAACACTACAAATGTGGTTTCCATGAATGGCTATATTGGAACCGATACAGGTGGAACTTTTTCTGTACAAACTATCGATAGTTGGTTTAATACGGTAAATTATAAAGGGGCAGTTCCTTCGGGAAACAATTGGACACAGGGCTGGACGAGATAATTTAACAGGTTTTATCTTAATTTCTTACAACCATATAAAAAACTAATTATTTAAAATACGTTGGAGAACAGTTTCAAATTCGGTTCTGTTTTTAGATTTTTTTAAGATCTTTTTTATCACCAAACTATCCAGTTCAACAGAGAGAACTGCGGTAAGCATTTCTCTTTTGGTTGCATGATACTCTTTG
>JALWKK010000003.1 GCA_027081505.1 Flavobacteriaceae bacterium | reverse complement strand
CCGACGGTAACGACCTTCCCGAGCAATCCATCAATGAGTGTGATTAAGAGTCAGACCAGTGCAGCAGGCGGATTAGGCGATACCATCACTTACGATATCGTTGTAACCAACACGGGTAACGTAACCTTGAGTAATATTGAAGTAACCGATGCCAATGCCACTATCATTGCCGGCAGTCCAATCACAATTTTACTACCGGGTGAAAGTGCAACGGTAATTGCCGAACACGTAATCACACAAGCCGATATCGACCAAGGCTATGTAGAAAACACGGCGATAGCTACCGGCGATAGTCCGAGTGGTACCGATGATGTAACCGACACCAGTGATACGGGAACCGACACCAATGGTAACACCATTCCCGATCCGGAGACTGTAGAAACACCCGACGGTGAAGGCAATACCAACAACGATCCGACGGATGACCCGACGGTAACGACCTTCCCGAGCAATCCATCAATGAGTGTGATTAAGAGTCAGACCAGTGCAGCAGGCGGATTAGGCGATACCATCACTTACGATATCGTTGTAACCAACACGGGTAATGTAACCTTAAGCAATATTGAAGTAATCGATGCCAATGCCACTATCATTGCCGGTAGTCCAATCACAATTTTACTACCGGGCGAAAGTGCAACGGTAATTGCCGAACACGAGATTACCCAAGCGGATATCGATCAAGGCTATGTAGAAAATACGGCAGTAGCAACCGGTGATAGTCCAAGTGGTACCGATGATGTAACCGACACCAGTGATACGGGAACCGATACCGGTGGCAATACCATTCCCGATCCGGAGACTGTAGAAACACCCGACGGTGAAGGTAATACCAACAACGATCCGACGGATGACCCGACGGTAACGATTCTTCAACAGAATCCAAGCATTGCTTTGATTAAAGTCGGTACGTTTAATGATGAAAATAATAGTGGATGTGCAGACGTTAAAGAAACTATTTCGTATGCATTTACTGTGATTAATACGGGTAATGTAACAATAACAAATATTGATATTGATGATCCTTTGGTGAATGTTGTGGGAGGTCCTATAACGCTGGCACCGGGAGAAACCGATAGTACTGCCTTTACAGCAACTTATTTAGTTACACAAGCGGACATTAATAATGGTTTTGTTGAAAATCAAGCAACTGTATCCGGATTACAACCCAATGGAGATATTGTAAGTGATTTATCCGATGATAATAGTGAGCTTGAAGATGATTCAACGGTAACCGATTTGTGTCAATCGGCTGGAATTGCTCTTATTAAAACTGCAATTTTAACAGATGAGAATGGAAATGGATGTATTGATTTAGGCGAAACAATTGTGTACGACTTTGTTATTGTGAATACAGGAAATGTTGCTTTATCTAATGTTTATATAACCGATCCTCTTGTAGATGTTACAGGTTCTCCGGTAGATTTAGAAGCCGGTGCATCCGACACTGAAACTTTCTTTGCCGTTTATACGGTTACTCAGGAGGATATTGATAATGGCTTTATTTCTAATCAAGCAACAGTATTCGGAACTACACCAGATGGAGATGTAGTACAAGATCTTTCTGATAATAACAGTATCTTAGAGAATGATCCTACTATTACAAATACTTGTCAAAATCCTCCCGGTATTTCTATTGAAAAAGCAGGAGTGTTTAATGATGAAAATGGAGATGGAATAGCTCAAGAAGGCGAAACTATTTCTTATTTCTTTACGGTAACCAATACCGGAGATGTTACTTTATATAATATTACATTAACCGATGAGTTACCAGGTATTGAGGTAGAAGGAGGACCAATAGAAGTTCTTGAACCCGGAGAGAGCGATAACACAACATTTACTGCAACATATGTAATAACTGCTGAAGATATTGAAAACGGTGAAGTAATAAATCAAGCAATTATTACAGGAGAAGATAGTGGCGGTAATCAAGTAAGTGATGAGTCTGATGACCCGATTAATACCACAAATTCTGATATTGATGGTGATGGTGATCCTGACGATCCAACAGTAACAACACTTCCGTTAGTCCTTGGTGATGCTTTTGAAATTTTTAACGGTATTACTCCGGATGGAGACGGTTTGAATGACTTCTTCTATGTGTTTGGTATTCAAGAATATCCTAATAATAATATGAAGATATATAATCGTTGGGGTGTACTTGTTTTTGAAACAGATGGTTATGGTGGTGCAGATGGAAAGACGAATGTATTTAGAGGAATATCTGAGGGGCGTGTTACAGTAAGAAAAAATGAGGAACTACCAACAGGAACTTATTTCTATGTTCTTACTTTTAATGGAAGTATGGAAGGTGTTGATTTTCCAACAGGAGGTAAGAATAAATATTCGGGATATTTATATATTAATAAATAACAACTAAATTCACAATACATTCCGGTGTGTTGTTTTAAACAGCATACCGGTAGTAAAAAATTTTATTATGAAAAACAAATATATAACGGTTATACTTTTTGTTTTACTGGGAATTTTTTCAGGAAATGCACAACAGGATCCACAATATACTCAGTATATGTATAACACACAGGTTATAAATCCGGGCTATGCCGGTTCTCGTGATGCGTTAAGTTTTGGATTATTGTATCGAACACAATGGGTTGGTCTGGAGGGTGCGCCTAAATCGGTTACATTTTCGGCAGATACACCTATTGGTACTTTAGATAATATGGGGTTAGGTTTGTCTGTTGTAAGTGATGAAATAGGTCCCGCTGTTGAATCAAATATAGTTATTGATTATTCATATACCATTAATACTTCAGATGATGCCGAATTGTCATTTGGACTAAAAGCCGGATTGGATATACTGGATGTTGATTTTTCAAAACTTAATATATACGATTTAAACGATCCTAGATTTCAAAATAATATTGATAATAGACTTCAACCTCAAATTGGTGCCGGGGTTTATTTTAACACGGAGAAATATTATGTAGGACTCTCGGTTCCAAATTTTTTAACAACTAAGCATTTTAACGAGGGAAGTTTAGGTAATATAGAAGCTGAAACTTTTGCTAAAGAGCGCTTACATTATTTTCTTATTGCCGGTTATGTATTTGATTTGAACTCAAATTTAAAATTTAAACCCGCTACACTTATTAAGGCTGTAAGTGGCTCACCTTTACAAGTAGATGTTTCGGCTAACTTTTTAATAAACGAAAAGTTTACATTAGGTGCTGCTTACAGATGGAGTGCGGCTGTTAGTGCTATGGTTGGATTTCAAGCTAATGATAACATATTTATTGGTTTTGGTTATGACTATCAAACCACAGATTTAGAAATTGTAAGTGATGGATCTTATGAATTAATATTACGATTTGATGTCTTTAACAAACCGGAAAGAGTATTAACACCAAGATTTTTCTAAATAAACAGTTATGAAAAGCATAAAAAATATTTCACTTTTAGTTTTTGTTATTCTTTCGGTAACAAGTGGATTTTCTCAAAAAAAACTTTTAGAAAAGGCAAATAAAGACTTTGATAAATACTCTTATATTGATGCTCAAAAAATATATTTAAAAGTAGCAGAGCAAGGATATCAATCTTCCGAACTTTATAAAAAACTTGGCGATACGTACTATTTTAACGCAGATTATGAAAATGCAGCCAAATGGTATTTGAAATTGGTAAACCAATATCCCGCCGATACCACTGCCGATTATTATTATCGGGCAGCACAGTCGTTAAAAAGTATAGGCGATTATGAAACTTCCGACAAAATGATGGAAGCTTTTAGAGCTGTAGGTGGAAACCAATTAACCGTTAAGAATTTTGAGAATAAACAATATCTTAAGGAGATAGAGTTAAACTCTAAAGATTACATTTTAGAAAAAGTATCGGTAAACACAAAAAACTCAGATTTTGGTCCTTCTTTTTACAGAGACAACAAAATTGTTTTTGCTTCCAATGCAAAAAAATCAGACGGTACCAAAGAAATGTCGTGGAATAATCTTCCGTATTTAGATTTGTTTGAAGCCGATATGGATGAAGAAGGAAATCTATCAAACGAAACGGCATTAAACGGAGATATCAACACACCTTACAACGAATCTTCCACTGCATTTACCGCAGATGGAAATACTGTTTATTTTACCAGAAATAATTTCATAAACGGCAAAAAAAGAAGAGATAAAAATAAAACCATAAGACTAAAATTATACAAAGCGACCAAAACAGGAGAAACATTTTGGACAAATATAGTAGAACTTCCATTTAATAGTGACGAATATTCTGTTGCGCATCCTGCTCTCAGTGTAGATGAAAAACGATTGTACTTTTCAAGCGATATGCCGGGTGGCTTTGGACACTCAGATATATGGTATGTAGATATTTTAGGTGATAACACCTATAGTGATCCCGTAAATTTAGGTCCAACCATTAATACGGAGCTAAGAGAAACATTTCCATATATTAGTAAAGAAAACAATCTCTATTTTGCCACCGATGGTAGAGCCGGACTGGGAGGTCTGGATGTGTTTGTTACAAAATTAAACAACAAAGGCTTACCAACTGCCATAAAGAATATCGGAAAACCAATAAACAGTAATCAAGATGATTTTGGTTTTATCTTTAATGAAGAGAAACGATTGGGATATCTTTCTTCTAATAGAGACGGCAAAGGAGGAAGTGTAAGTGATGATATTTATTTGGTTAAAGAAAAATGCCAAGTTATTTTAAATGGAATAGTTATAGATAAAGAAACCAAAGAGATTATTCCCGAAGCAGATGTATTTCTTCTTGACGAAAATAATAAACTAATCAAAAAAGTATTAGGCGGAAAAGATGCTACGTTCTCTTTTGATGAAGTAGAATGTCAAAAACAATATATTGTTAGAGCCAAAAAGCAAGATTATACACCGGACGAAAAAATAGTTGAAATTCCCAATACTTCACTCGAATTGGAACTAAGCATGGAGTTAGAATACACAAATCCTTGTCCTCCGGATGATTTAGGATGCCGTTTATGCCTGCAACCTATTTTCTTTGACTTTGATAGATACAACATCAGACCCGATGCCGAAGTAGAATTAGCAAAAATTTTGGCAGCTATGAAAGAATACCCGCAATTAAAAATACACATCGAATCACACACCGACTCCCGTGCAACTTTTAAATACAACGAAGTACTTTCAGAAAAAAGAGCGCAAGCAACATTAAATTGGCTGGTAGATCACGGAATAGACCGAAGTAGGCTTTCTGCCAAAGGATACGGTGAGTACCAACTTTTAAACAGATGTATTAAATTTGACGAATGCGGACGAGAAGTAGGAACGTATAACTGCACGCAAGAACAATTGGATAATCCGAAATGTTCCGACGGTGTAAAATGTAGCGAGGAAGAACACCAACGTAACAGACGTTCTATGTTTATAATTAAAAATTAATTAACCAATTATATACACGAAAAGAGCATCCAATACATATTATTGGGTGCTTTTTGTATTTTGTTTTGTACTTTTGAACAAATTAAAAATTGAATGAAAGAAGAAAAAGTAATCCTTGTAGATGAAAATGATAACCAAATAGGTTTAATGCCTAAACAAGAAGCGCACCAAAAAGCAATCTTGCATAGAGCTTTTTCGGTGTTTATATTTAATAATAAAAATGAGTTGTTGCTTCAGCAACGAGCTTTTAATAAATATCATTCACCCGGATTGTGGACAAATACTTGTTGTAGTCACCAAAGAGAAGGAGAAACAACATTGCAAGCAGCCAAGCGAAGATTACAAGAAGAGATGGGTTTTGAAACCGAGTTAAAAGAAAGTATTTGGTTTATATACAAAGCACCGTTCGATAATGGTTTAACCGAGCATGAACTCGATCATATCGTTATCGGAAATTATAATGATGATCCTATTGTTAATCCTAACGAAGTTGCATCTTGGAAATGGATGAAGTTAGAAGAAATTGTTGATGATATTAATAAGCATCCCGAAAGTTATACCGCTTGGTTTAAAATAATTTTCGATAAATTTTATAAACATCTTTCGCAATGAGTTTAACCGTTTACAGAAAAGCACATTTCAATGCAGCACATCGATTGTATCGAAAAGATTGGAGCGAAGAAAAAAACAAAGATATTTTTGGGTTGTGTAGTAACCCGCATTATCACGGGCATAACTATGAGTTAATAGTTGGGTTAACAGGAGAAGTAGATCCTGAAACCGGTTTTTTGATAGATTTAAAAATTTTAAAAAACATAATTGAAGAAGAAATTGAAGAAGCCTTTGATCATAAAAATTTAAACGAAGAAGTACCCGAATTTGCTAACCTAAACCCAACAATGGAAAATATTTCTATCGTTATTTGGAAAAAACTTAGAAACCGAATTGATGATAAATTTGGCATTACTGTGAAATTATACGAAACCCCGCGAAATTTTGTTGTTTATAACGGATAAATATTTTTGAGATACAAAGAGCTACAATACCCGATAAAGTTTCATCCCATTTTAAAAGAAAAAATTTGGGGCGGAAAAAAACTTTCAAAACTATTCAATAAAGAAGGAGGAGATTTTATTGGAGAAAGTTGGGAACTTTCCGCTGTAGAAGGAAATGTATCGGTGGTTAAAAACGGAACCCTACAAGGAAAAACGCTTGTACAACTCATATCGGTTTATAAAGACAAATTGGTAGGAAAGAACATTTTCAAAACATACGGAACAAATTTTCCGTTGTTGTTTAAATTTATAGATGCAGCACAAGATCTATCTGTCCAGTTACATCCCGATGACGCTTTGGCAAAGAAGAAGCATAATAGTTTTGGTAAAACCGAAATGTGGTATATCCTTCAAGCCGAAAAAGATGCAAAATTAATTCTTGGTTTGACAAAAGAAATATCCAAAGAAAATTGCTTGGAATTTCTTTCTAAAGAAAAAATTGAAACGGTTTTAAAGCATAAAAGCGTAACCCGAGGCGATAGTTTTTTTATTGCTCCGGGTACGGTTCATGCTATTGGTAGCGGTATTGTTTTAGCCGAAATTCAACAATCTTCAGACATTACATACCGATTATACGATTGGAATAGAGTAGGATTAGACGGAAAACCCAGACAATTACATTTAGAGCAAGCGTTAGACGCAATCGATTTTAATATAAAAGACCCGGAAATAAAATACAAAGACATTCCAAATACTCCGGTTACATTGGTTTCTAATCCCTATTTTCATGTAAATAAATTACTGCTTTCCGAAAATTATATAAGAAATGTTGAATCACTGGATAGCTTTGTTGTTTATATGTGTGTTATGGGCAGTGCTGTTATTATGACCAAACATTTTTCAGAAAACATAAACCTTGGAGAAACCGTGTTAATTCCTGCCGATGTAAAAGATGTTATTATTGAAACCAAAAATGCGGTTTTTTTAGAAATATACATTCAATAATTTATTTTTAATAATAGTTTTTCAATTTAATACCGAATACGAATTCAATATAGTTCAATTTCGAGTTCTTTCATTGAACTATTTTCATTCTGTAACGGCATTAACCATTCTAAAATATAAAATAGTTTTGGACTATTTTATATTAAGAATAGGTATAAGAAAACACCAATTTATGATGAAAAAAACTTAATAAGAGGTTAAATTATCGTAATTTTGTAAAAAAAATAGAACAATGGCAAGTATTAGAGATTTAAAAAAGGATATTAATTACGTTTTAGGCGATATTATTGAGGCGGTTTATATTTGGGAACTTACAAACCCGGATAAAGAATCTAAAGAAGCTGAAAAAATTATTGATCAAGCGATTGATGTTTTTGATGACCTCATTGCAAAAGTGAACCAAAAAGATATTGAAAATCGCAAACAACACCTAAAAAATGTTAATAAAGAATTAGAAAACAAAGGCAGAGAGCTTATTGATAAAATCAATAATTTAGGCTAAATCAATTTTTCTCACCTTTTAATAAAGACTTCAATGCTTTACCGTATTTGGAGTTTTTTATTTTTGGGGTAAGTGATTTGTAAACCGTATCCAAGTATTTGTTTTGCGTATTATTTGCTTGGCTTAACATTAAAAAAGGAGCCAACTCGTAATTGTTGTTTTGAACAGCAAAATTTACAGTTGCTAAGTATCTGCCTAGCATATTTCTTTGTTGTTGCTTTTGTAATATTTGGTATAACGAGTCGTTTCCTTCCTTTTTAGCTAAAAAACTTTTTTTAATGAGTTCAAGGTTGTTGTTGGTATAACGTTCTACAATCTTATTGTATTCTTGTAGTTTATTTTGATTTTTTGAACCCAAAATTATAGCATCACTTTCAAAGTTTTTTAAAGTTGTATTAATTGTAATTTCGGAAGGTTCTGCAAAAAACGCAATATATTCTTTGGCAGGTGTATTTCCCAGTTTTAAGCCTAGATAATATATTTCCGGTTCTTTAACTTCAGCAGTAAAAGTAAAAGTTTCATCATCATTTATTTTT
>JALWKK010000002.1 GCA_027081505.1 Flavobacteriaceae bacterium | reverse complement strand
ACCTTAGACCACCCGGTTTCAATTACCTCAAAATGTTTGTGTTTTTCCTTTAAGATAGTAAAAAAATGAGTTGTAGAAGGACCTTGCGTACAGTATAAATCAAAAAAACCTCGTATTCTAAAATGGGCATCTATAATTTTCTTAGACGGTCTTTTGTAGGAATTGAAACCATGAAATACTTGCACTTTTAAACCGTTTATAAAATCAGGAACATTATCTGTTGCGGTAAGCACTATATCAGGTTTGTAGCTTATTACATCCTGTATGGTCGGTAGTACATTGGTTTTGTTTTTTAAGTAAGTAAATGTTTCGGGTTCGTCTGAAAACCATTGTACTTCAAAACCACGTGTATGTATTTCTGCTTCTAAAGGTTCTCCTATTGGTATGGAATACCGGTACGATATGTAAATTAAAAATTTATAAGTCATTTTGCAGGCTCAAAAACTCCTTCAATTTTGGTAAAACAAATGTAGGCTTAAATTTTAAATAAAATTCTTCGGGATTTTTTTTAGCTTCAAATAAATCATAGGCTATATAATCGTTCAAATGTACGGCTTTATGCTTTAGGTTTTCGGAAGCCCCAAACCAATTTGCTTTATTCAATGCCGGATTAAACACTATAAATGTAGGTATATTTAAAGCTTTTGCCATATTTACCGCACCGCCTTCATTGCCTATTAATGCATTGCAGTGGGAAGTAAAGGCGATAAATTCACGTAAATTTTTTCCGTATAAATTAAAAAACACCGACCTTTGTGTAATCGGTAAGCATTTATTATATAGTTCTTTAGCTTCTAATAATTGATTCGGAATGTAATTAAAAAGCAATTGCGCTTGGGGAATTGCAGTAATAATATAATCCAATAATTTAGCCATATAAGGTAACGGGTAGGTTTTCTTGGGGTTGCTACCTAAAAGACTTATCATAAATACCGGTTTGGAAAAATCGATTCCTCCCTCACGCAAAGTTTGTTGTGCATCATCTCTTTCTGCTTCGGTAAGAAAAATTTTAGGAGATAAAGGCTCAAAATCAATTCCCAACGGCTTTAAAAGGCGCAATCTGTTTTCAACTGCAAGGCTATATTGGTGTTGTGGTTTTAGTAATCGTTTTATGGTTTTAGAATATACAAATGCAGTGTGTTTTTTGTGATATCCTATTTTTATTTTTGCTCCCGAAAATGCTGTAATTAAAGTACTACTTAGTTTTCCATAAGAATCAATAACCACATCATACTTGGCTTTTTTAATATTTTTTAAAAAGGAAAAAAAAGCAAGTTTGCTTTTTTCAATTTTGGGAGTAAATTCTATAATTTCATCTACAAACGGATTGTTCTCCACCACCGGAAGCGTATGCGAATTTATTAAATAATGAACTTCGTAGCCGTTTTTTTTAAGCGCTTCACAAATAACGGTTGCGGTGAGAACATCGCCTATCATTTTTTGTTGTATAACCAGCACTTTTTTCATTATACGGCTACGTCATATTCGCGTAACGCATCGTTTAGCGAAGTTTTTTTGTTGGTGCTTTCTTTTCGTTTTCCTATAATTAGTGCACACGGTACTTGAAATTCTCCGGCAGGAAACCGCTTGGTGTAACTTCCGGGTATTACCACCGAACGTGCCGGAACAACACCTTTGGTTTCTACAGGGTTGCTACCGGTTACATCAATAATTTTAGTAGAAGCGGTAAGCACCACATTGGCTCCCAAAACAGCTTCTTTTTCTACTCGTACACCTTCTACAACAATGCAGCGAGAACCTACAAATGCATTGTCTTCAATAATAACGGGAGCTGCTTGCAGGGGTTCTAAAACACCACCAATACCTACACCACCGCTTAAATGTACGTTTTTACCAATTTGGGCACAACTACCTACGGTAGCCCAGGTATCTACCATCGTACCTTCATCTACATAAGCACCAATATTTACATAACTGGGCATCATAATCACACCTTTAGAGATATACGCACCATAACGGGCAACGGCGTGAGGCACAACACGAATTTCTTTTTCTTTATAACCTCGTTTTAACGGAATTTTATCATAATACTCAAATATACCGGCTTCCATAACTTCCATTTTCTGAATAGGAAAATACAAAACCACCGCTTTTTTTACCCATTCGTTAACTTGCCAACCGGAAGCTGTAGGTTGGGCACATCGTAAAACGCCTTCATCCAGTAACGAAATTACTTTTCTAATGTCCTTAATAGTCTCGGTTTTTTGTAAAAGCGACCGGTTATCCCAAGCTCTTTCTATACGTTTTTGTAGTTCTGTCATATTATTTTTGTTAAATAATTGACAAAGATAGAAGTCACTTTGCAATTATTGACTTATTTTTGCAAAAATTATGAGTAAAATTCTGGCTTTAGATTACGGAACGGTGCGCACCGGAATAGCAGTAACCGATGATATGCAACTTATTGCTTCGGGTTTAACCACTATAGAAACCAATAAGTTAATGGCGTTTTTAAAAACCTATATTCCCGCTGAAAATGTAAAATTGGTGCTGGTGGGTGAACCCAAACAAAAAGACGGAACACCCTCGCAGGTCGAAGAAAAAATTAAAGGGTTTATACAAGCCTTTAAAAAAATATTTCCAAAGTTAGAGGTAAAAAGAGTAGATGAACGCTATACCAGCAAAATGGCTTTTCAAACCATGATTGATAGCGGTTTAAAGAAAAAACAACGCAGAGATAAAGCATTATTAGATGAAATAAGCGCAACCATTATTCTGCAAGAGTATTTGTATAATTTATAAGATAAAATAATGATTCTTCCAATAGTAGCATACGGCGACCCTGTTTTACGCAAAGTAGGAAAGGATATTTCAAAAGACTATCCTGCTTTAAACCAATTAATCGAAAACATGTACGAAACAATGTATGCGGCTCGTGGTGTAGGTCTGGCAGCCCCGCAAATCGGGCTTCCTATACGATTGTTTATTGTAGATGCATCTCCCTTTGCCGAAGACGAAGAACTCCCCGAGGAAGAAAAATTACAACTTGAAAACCTAAAAAAAACCTTTATTAACGCTACTATTCTTGAAGAAACTGGCGATGAATGGGCATTTAACGAAGGCTGTCTAAGCATACCCGATGTTAGAGAAGATGTGTTTCGGCAAGAAAAAATTAAAATAGAATATTACGACGAAAATTTTAAAAAACATACCGAAGAATATACCGGAATTGCAGCTAGAATTATTCAACACGAGTACGATCATATTGAAGGAATTTTATTTACCGACAAACTATCTCCATTAAAAAAACGTTTAATAAAAGGAAAACTAACCAATATTTCTAAAGGAAAAATAAAAATAGATTATCGTATGAAATTTCCTTTGGCAAAAAAGAGGCGATAATTGTTTGTATTTTTAAGTCGAAACAAGATATTTGCATCCTAAAAATTAGAAAAAAAGAAAATGAGTTTAGAAAAAATAATATCCATTTCCGGAAAACCCGGTCTTTATAAAATTATAAATCAAACCAGAGGTGGCTTTTTAGCCGAATCGTTACTAGATAATAAAAAAATAAGCGTAAGCGGGAGACATAACGTGAGTTTGTTGTCTGAAATTGCTATCTACACACTTACTGAAGAAGTCCCGCTACGAGAAGTATTTACAAAAATATATAACAAAGAAAACGGAAAAGAAACCATAAGTCATAAATCCTCTAAAGATGAGTTGGAAGAATTTTTCTTCAACGTTTTGCCTGATTATGATGAAGATAGAGTGTACGCAAGCGATATTAAAAAAGTTGTGCAATGGTATAATTTGTTAGTTAAAAACAGAATGACCGATTTTTCCGAAACCCCTTCGAAAGAAGAAGAATAATAATGAACTCTCGAAAAACGCAATTAGAAGCCATAAACAAGTTACTTACCATTATGGATGAGTTGCGGGAAAAATGCCCTTGGGATAAAAAACAAACTTTTGAATCATTACGACACCTTACCATAGAAGAAACCTATGAGTTGGGTGATGCTATTTTAAACAAAAATTTAGAAGAAATTAAAAAAGAACTTGGCGACCTATTGCTTCACATTGTTTTTTATGCAAAATTGGGTAGCGAAACAGGAGGTTTTGATATAGCTGATGTCGCAAACAGTATTTCTGAAAAATTAATCGCAAGACACCCGCATATTTATGGTGATGTTACAGTAACTAACGAAGAAGAAGTAAAGCAAAATTGGGAAAAACTAAAACTAAAAGAAGGTAATAATAGTGTTTTAGACGGTGTACCTAAATCCCTTCCGGCACTGGTAAAAGCAAACCGATTACAAGATAAGGTAGCAGGAGTGGGGTTTGATTGGGAAGAGCCTCAGCAAGTGTTCAAAAAACTACAAGAAGAACTTAAAGAATTACAATACGAAGTTACAAAAGATAATACCGATAAAATTGAAGCCGAATTTGGTGATGTTCTTTTTTCAATGATAAACTATGCACGTTTCTTAAAGGTAAATCCCGAAAATGCACTGGAGCGTACCAATAAAAAATTTATCAAACGCTTTAAGTATCTGGAATCTAAAGCAAAGGAAGTGGGGAAATCATTAAAAGATATGACGCTCCAAGAGATGGATGTCTTTTGGGAAGAGGCAAAAAAAATATGATTTTAATTTTGCGAAATCGAAGTGGTTACTAATATTATAGAATTTATAATTTCTTTTAAATCAAATATTTACTACTTTTTATACAGATGAAAATTTACTTCATAATACATTCTTGAAAGTAATAAAAATAAAAACCCCGACGAAAAATGTCGGGGTTTTTTGTGCGAAATAATTATATGATTAATAGTCTTATTTTACTTTGTTTACGATAGCTTCAAAAGCTTCCGGATGATTCATCGCCAAATCGGCTAAAACCTTACGGTTAAGTTCGATATTATTGGCTTTGAGTTTACCCATAAACTGAGAATAAGACAATCCGTGTTGTCTGGCACCCGCATTTATACGAGTAATCCACAACGCACGAAACGTTCTTTTTTTGTTTCTACGATCTCTGTAGGAATATTGCATTGCTTTTTCAACGGCATTTTTTGCAACAGTCCATACATTTTTACGTCTTCCAAAGTAACCTTTGGCTTGCTTCATCACCTTTTTTCTTCTGGCTCTTGAAGCTACTGAATTTACTGATCTTGGCATAATTTTAAGTTTTTTTGTAGTAGGCGATTTAGTTTTTTAATGCTAAATACTTGATAAGCCATACTCCAGGGTTATACAATTTATTTTAACCGGCTAAACAGTTATTTCAATCGAAGCATCTGTTTAACGTTACTCTCGTCTGCTTTGTCTACAACAGTATCGTGAGTTAAGGCAAGTTTACGTTTTTTAGACTTCTTTGTTAAGATGTGACTTTTAAACGCATGCTTTCTTTTAATTTTACCTGTACCGGTAAGTCTAAAACGCTTTTTGGCACTGGATTTTGTTTTTTGTTTCGGCATGTTTCCTTTTTTTATTTGTTATAATTATCTCGCATTATACTTTGTAATAAAGTACAATATTGTATTAAGGTTATTTTTTTGGAGCAATGTACATAATCATTCGCTTCCCTTCTAATTTAGGCATTTGCTCCACTTTTCCAACATCTTCCAAATCTTGAGCCAAACGCAATAATAATATTTGCCCTTGTTCTTTATAAATAATAGATCGTCCTTTAAAAAACACATAAGCCTTTAATTTTGCACCGTCTTTTAAAAATTTTTCGGCGTGTTTTTTCTTAAATTCATAATCATGGTTATCGGTATTAGGACCAAATCTTATTTCTTTGATTACTACTTTAGATGCTTTAGCTTTTAAGGCTTTTTCCCGTTTTTTTTGTTCGTAAACAAACTTTTTATAATCCATTATCTTACAAACAGGAGGAGATGCTTTAGGAGAAATCTCTACCAAATCCAAATCCAACTCGTCTGCAATTTCTAAAGCTTTACTTATAGGATAAACACCCACTTCCACATTGTCACCAACAAGACGAACCTCACGTGCTCTAATCTTGTTATTGATTTTGTGTTGGTCTTCTTTAATAATTCGGGCAGGTCCTCTGCTTCTTTTTCTACGTATTGCTATGGCTATAAATTTTATGCTTTTTCACAAGCTGTTACTATTCAAAATTTTGTTTTGTTGATTCTATTTCTGTCTGAATCAAATTTATAAACTCCTTAATGGTCATCGTTCCTAAGTTTCCTTCGCTATGTTTTCTTACAGAAACCGTACCATCTTTTTCTTCTTGTTCCCCTACAATCAGCATATACGGGATTTTATTCATCTCAGCCTCACGTATTTTTTTTCCAATCGTTTCATTACGGTTGTCAACGAGGGCGCGAATTTCGTCATTTTCTAGCAAATTTAAAACTTTTTGTGCGTATTTTTCATATTTTTCACTTAAAGATAAAATACTTACTTGGTCTGGAATCAACCAAAGAGGAAAATTTCCTCCTGTATGTTCAAGTAAAATAGCTATAAATCGTTCCATACTACCAAAGGGAGCACGGTGTATCATAACCGGTCTATGCATTTCATTATCACTACCTTTATATTCCAAACCAAAACGTTCGGGTAAATTATAGTCTACTTGAATGGTACCCAACTGCCAACTTCTTCCCAATGCATCTTTTACCATAAAGTCCAACTTAGGACCGTAAAAAGCAGCTTCTCCGGTTTCTACCACATAATTAAGTCCTTTTTCTTCGGCTGCTTTTAGAATTGCATTTTCCGCTTTTTTCCAATTTTCATCACTACCGATATATTTATCAGGATTTTCAGGATCTCTTAATGAAACTTGAGTAACAAAATCATCAAACCCTAAAGAGTTAAAAACATAAATCACCAGATCGATTACTTTTTTGAACTCTTCGTCTAACTGGTCTGGTGTACAAAAAATGTGTGCATCATCTTGCGTAAATCCTCTTACTCGAGTAAGTCCATTTAGCTCACCGCTTTGCTCGTATCTATAAACGGTGCCAAATTCTGCATATCGCTTGGGTAAATCTTTGTATGACCAAGGTTTTGTTTTATAAATTTCACAGTGATGCGGACAGTTCATAGGTTTTAGTAAAAACTCTTCACCTTCCTTTGGAGTATGAATGGGCTGGAAGCTATCTGCTCCGTATTTTTCATAATGTCCTGAGGTCACATACAATTCTTTCTGACCAATATGAGGAGTCATTACCAGCTCATAACCAGCCTTTTTTTGAGCTTTTTTAAGAAAATCTTCCAGTCTTATTCGCAGTGCAGTACCCTTTGGAAGCCAAAGCGGCAAACCTTGACCTACTTTTGAAGAAAAAGCAAAAAGTTCTAACTCTTTACCTAATTTTCTATGATCTCGTTTTTTAGCTTCTTCCAAAAGGGCTAAATATTCTGTAAGTTCTTTTTGTTTAGGGAAACTAATTCCGTAAATTCGAGTAAGTTGTTTGTTGTTTTCGTCTCCGCGCCAGTAAGCTCCGGCAATGCCGGTAAGTTTTATAGCCTTTACTAATCCTGTATTGGGTATGTGCCCACCTCGACACAAATCGCTAAATGTACTGTGATCGCAAAAAGTAATAGCTCCGTCTTCTAATCCTTCTATTAACTCTACCTTATATTGGTTACCTAGTTCTTTATAATAATTTAAGGCGGCTTCTTTACTAGATTCCCGCATTTTAAACTCAAATTTTCCACGTGCTATTTCAAGCATTTTCGTCTCTATAGTTTTTAAATCTTTTTCAGAAATAGAGTAATCGCCAAAATCCACGTCGTAATAAAACCCATTTTCAATAGCAGGACCAATGGTAAGTTTTATACCCGGATACAATTCTTCCAATGCTTGCGCTAAAATATGGGCACTTGAATGCCAAAAAGCTTGTTTACCCTTTTCGTCTTTCCACGTATACAAAACAAGTTTCCCGTCTTCGGTTAATGGCGTAGCGGTTTCTATAATAACTTCATTATAGGAAGCAGAAATTACATTTCTTGCAAACCCTTCACTAATACTTCTTGCTACATCCATAGCAGTAGCTCCTTTTTTAACTCTTTTCACCGATTCATCCGGAAGTGTAACCTTTATCATTCTAAAAATTTTAAGATGCAAAGATACTATCTCTTTCCATGTTATACAATAGGTGTTTTTTTATTTTTCAATTCTCTTTAGCGGGATTCTAGTAATGAGTAAATGGGCGATTTAACAGCAAACAGTAGCTATAATTTTGTCTTTAGGTTGTGATTTATAAAAAGGTGTGTTTTAAAATTACGATATATGCTTTAAAAATGTTTAAATCAATGAGTTAAAAAAGAGTTTGAAAAAAGGGTAAAAAACATTTGTGGTCAATAAAAACCGATTTATATTTGCACCCGCTTTAAGCAACATCAAAGAATTGTTGTGCAAAGCAAATAGAAGTTCTTATAGAAGTTGTTTTTTTTGGTAGTTATCAGTTGTTTGTAAAAACAGGATAAAAGGATCAAAAAAAACTTTAATTTTTTTTTGA
>JALWKK010000001.1:7858-29560 GCA_027081505.1 Flavobacteriaceae bacterium | reverse complement strand
CAATAATAATACGGTAAGTTTTTTGTGACCTTTAAAAATCAATAAAAACAAACATATGAAAAAGAATCTTATTCCTCTATTATTTTTTTGTTACTCAACAACATTTGCGCAAGACGAATGTGTTGATGGTTTTGCCGGCGGATATCCCTGCAATGATTACGACCTAATGTCTCACCTGACCAATAGTTTTATGGGAGCTACCGAGGGTAACGATTCTTGGGGCTGGACAGATCCCGATACCGGAAAAGAATATGCTCTTATGGGTCTTGATAACGGAACAGCTTTTGTTGATATTAGCAACCCCGTTAACCCCGTTTATCTGGGCAAACTGCCTACCGCTACAAGCATAAGTGGTTGGAGAGATATTAAAACCTACAATAATTATGCATTTATTGTAAGCGAAGCCTTAGATCACGGTATGCAGGTTTTTGATTTAACCAAATTAAGAAATGTTGCAAATCCTCCGGTAACTTTTACCGAAGATGCTCATTATAATGGCTTTGGAAACGCACATAATGTAGTAATTAACGAAGATACCGGCTTTGCATACGGAGTAGGAACAAACACCTATAATGGCGGACCTCACTTTGTTAATATTCAAGACCCTTTAAACCCAACCGCTGCAGGAGGTTATACAGGAGGTAGCTATACACACGATGCTCAAGTTGTAACCTACATTGGTCCCGATACAGACTACATAGGAAGCGAAATATATGTAGGGTGTAATGGTAATGAAGTAGTTATTGTTGATGTTACAAACAAAAGCAATCCTGTCTCAATTGCTACAATCGGCTACAGTAATATCGCATATACTCATCAAGGATGGTTTACCGAAGACCAAAAATATTTTATTGTCGGAGATGAAGGCGATGAATCTAACTTTGGGTTTAACACCAGAACAATAGTACTTGATCTTACAGACTTAGACAACCCAATATATAGCTTTGACTACTTTGGGCAAACACCAGCAATAGACCATAATGGATATGTAAAAGGTGAAAATTATTTCCAAGCAAATTATACCGGAGGAATGAGAGTTATAGATATTAGCAATATAGATAATGGAAATTTTACCGAAGTAGGATACTTCGACTCCTATCCGGATAATAACAACACTTCATTTCACGGAGTTTGGAGCATATATCCTTATTTTGCCAGTGGCAATATTGTTATCAGTGATATAGAAGGCGGATTGTTTATTGTTAGAAAATCTAATACACTGGGAATTTCCGACAAGCAAAAAACAATCTTTTCTATGTACCCCAATCCGGCAAAAAACAACATTACAATTACTTCAGAAAAAAATCCCATCACAACCATTGAAATAATAAATATGCTGGGTCAAAAAATTATTGATAAAAAATACAACAGTATAAATACAATAGTCATAGATTTATCCGTTTTAACACAAGGAGTATATCTAATTAAAATAAATAGGAATACCACCCAAAGATTAATTGTAAAATAAAATCCAAATGATTACCAAAATAAGAAACAATAAAACAAACTTTTTTTTAAGTCTTATTATTTTAATACTGACTTCTTGTAATAAAGACACCAATGACGGAGAAAATCAAAGACCCGAACCAATCGAATTTCAAGGCGAAATAGATTGGGTAAAAACCTACGGAGGAAGCAATGAAGATGAAGCCGTAGGGGTTGTTAAAACCCCTGATGAAGGACTCCTGATACTGGGAACAACAAAAAGTACAGATGGAGACGTAACCGGAAAAACAACAAACGACCAAGATTTTTGGCTTTTAAAACTGGATAGTCAAGGAAATAAAATTTGGAATAAAACCCTTGGAGGCAGTGATGATGATGTGGCAACATCTATTATTTCTTCCTCACAAGGAGGATATTTGTTATCGGGGTATAGCCGAAGTAATGATGGTGACGTGGGTACAACCGCCGGATTTTTTGATTACTGGATTGTAAAAATAGATGAATACGGAAACAAACAATGGGGAAATACATTTGGATATCTCGGAAACGATCAAGCAATAAAAATAATTGAAACTCGAGAAGGAGGCTATTTTGTAACAGGATACTTTGATGTTACTGCAAGTGGCGGTCAAGGAAATGACGGAAGAAATGCATTACACGGTGTCGGAGAATACTGGGGAATTAAATTAGACTCTAACGGAAACTACATCTGGCGTAGGTATTTTGGCGGAACTGACAACGATAGAAGCTTCGATGTTGTACAAACTCCCGATAGCGGATTTTTACTTGTAGGTTCTTCCGAAAGTAATGATTACGACATTACCGACGATAAAGGAAGTTACGATTTTTGGGCTGTAAAAACCTCTAAAGACGGTGATAAACTCTGGACAAAATCCTATGGCGGAAGCGGAATTGAAAACGGAAGAGGAATCGCTCAAACCATCGACGGAAATTACCTTTTTGTAGGCGATACACGTAGCGAAGACCAAGACGTTACAAGCCTGTACGGAAATGCCGATGCCTGGGTTGTTAAAATTAATGCTAATGACGGAAACTTAATCTGGCAAAAAACCTTTGGAGGAAGTGAGTTTGATTCTGCATCGGATATCCTGAAATTAAATAACGGAAATTACGTTATTTGCGGAAACAGCCGAAGTGATAACGGTGATTTAACAAACAATAAAGGACAAAACGATGCTTGGATATATATCATAGATGATGCGGGAAATTTAAAGTTTCAGAAAAACATTGGAGGCACTGCATTAGACTTTGCCTCGCAAGTAATCGAAATTTCCGACAATGAACTGATAATTGTAGGGAACACCGAAAGCAACGACCAAGACATACCTCTAAACAAAGGAATTAAAGATTTTTTAATTGTTAAACTAAAATAATATAACCTTTAGTAATGAAAAAAACATACCTGTTTCTATTTGCTGTTCTGCTTCTTATAAGCTGTAACGAAGACAACAAAAAAGACCCTCAATTTTACCCGATAACTTTTAAATTTACACAAAACTGGGACGGAACCGATTTTACCGCCACCAACTTCGGACAATACGATTATACCAATTTACATGGCGAAACGTTGAGTATAACCAAATTACGCTATTTAATATCCAAAATCATATTAACACGGACAAACGGCGAAACAGTAGAAATACCCGGATATCATTTGGTAGATGTTTCCGATGCCTCTACGCTCATTTTTAATCCCGATGTTATGGTTTTAGAAGGAGATTTTAATAAAATTTCTTTTGTTTACGGTTTTAATGAAGAAGATAATCAAGACGGCGCTTACCAGGACCTAAATGCGGCAAACTGGAACTGGCCTTCACAACTCGGCGGAGGATATCATTTTATGCAACTTGAAGGGAAGTATCTTGATGCAAGCGGTGCGCCACAACCTTTTGCGTATCATAACGGTACTGCCAAAGTAAGTGAAGGAGTCTTTGAACAAAATTATGTCTCGTTTAATTTTAATACAGATTATAGTATAAACCAAACCGGAGAAATAGAAATTAAAATGAATATTGCAGAGTGGTTTAAAAACCCGAATACTTGGGACTTAAACACCTTTAATGTTACACTAATGCCAAACTATCAGGCACAAAAAATGATGCAAGAAAACGCTTCTACGGTTTTTAGTATAGGAGAAATCACAGCTTTTAACGAAGAATAAAATTAACTTTAAATATGAAAAAAATAGTTGTTTTTTGTTTTGTTGCCTTAAGTGTTTTTTCTTGTTCTAAATCCGGTGAAGAAAATACAAATGAAGCATACATCCCGACTACCGTAAATTTAGAAATTCCAACTATTTTTCAACAATTTTTGCCGGCACCAATAATTCCCGCAAATAATCCATTAACACAAGAAGGTATCGACTTGGGCAGAAAGTTGTTTTTCGACCCTATTTTATCGGGCGACGGCACCTTGTCCTGCGCCGGATGTCACATTCAAAACAATTCGTTTACAGACCCCAGACAATTTAGTGTTGGTATAGACGGTAGTGTCGGCACACGAAATTCGATGCCCATATTTAATGTTGCTTGGAATATTAACCAAAAATTCTTTTGGGACGGTAGAGCGCACAGTTTAGAAGACCAAGCACTCGACCCGGTTGAAAATCCGATAGAAATGAATAACACCTGGGATAACGCCGTATCTTCTCTTCAAGCCACCTCCCATTATCCCGAGTTATTTAAAAAAGCTTTTGGAACTTCTACCATAACAAAAAATTTGGTTGTAAAAGCAATTGCCCAGTTTGAACGTACTTTAATTTCCGGAAATGCACCTTTCGACAGATATTTAATGGGAGACACTAATGCCGTTTCCCAGTCGGTAATTAATGGTTTTAATGTGTTTATGGATCCGGATAAAGGCGATTGCTTTCATTGCCATGGAAGTGATGCAAACCCATTGTGGACAGATAATATCTTTCATAACAACGGGCTAGATGAAACATTCACAGACAAAGGACTTGGTAACGTTACCGGAGACCCTTTGGATTTTGGCAAATTCAAATCCCCTTCATTACGAAATTTAGCTTATACAGCTCCGTATATGCACGACGGTCGTTTTGAAACACTCGATGAAGTAATAAATCATTACAGCGAAGGATTGGTTTACTCAGAAACCATAGACCCGCTTATGAAATTTGTAGCACAAGGAGGAAGTCATTTAACTCCCGAAGAAAAAACAGATTTAAAGGCTTTTTTACTTTCGCTCTCCGAAGATGGTTTTACTACTAACCCAAATTTTCAAAACCCGAATTAACCCGAAAAATTCACTAAATTCTTAATCGAATAAATATTTTGAAAACACCCAAATCCGGGTGTTTTTATCTCGAAAATTCAGAATATGAATAATGCGGGTTTGGTTCTTGATTAATCGGTTTTGCACAAAAATCGTAATTTTTGGTTTGTGCTGTTGGCTGTAGCGAATTGCAAACCCGCCTGCGGAACGGGCAGGTGTGAATGGCTTACAGCAAGGGTTTTAATTACTTCTGTTGCTATCTTCTCTTTAATTTTTCTTTTAAATGAAATATTATTTCAGAGTAAGCATTTCTATCTTTCTCCACTCGATTTAAAACCGGTCTTTTATATTGGCTTATAATTTTCATTCCTGCCATTTTGGCTATTTTAGGATATAAACCATATTTGTCATTAGCAACTAAGAAAACATCATAATTCTCTTTCAAGTATTTTTTACTGTTTAAAAGTACTTCTGCAATACCTTTGGCATAACTTTCTCTTGCTTCTCGCCCTTGACCTTTGTATAATGGACCTATTTCCAATTCGTCTTTTCTTTCAAAACCAAATAAATCATAAGAATAGGCGTGTTGCTCGTGATAATCGATTAAGCCAACATAAGGTGGACTTGAAAAAATACCGTCAATTTTTTTCTCTTTAACTTCTTTTGCAAATTCAGGCAGTCTTTTTACTAATTCCGAAACGATATTAATAGTACGACTATCACCTGTAAGACAAATTTGATTGGTATTTGTTCTTAACTTATCAAATTGTGCCAATCTTTTGATGGTGTCTTTGGTGTATCGATTCCACCAACTATCTATTGAAAAAAGAGGTTTGCAAATTTTTCCGTGTTTTTTGCAATAGTATGTTGTGATTTGTGGTTCAAAAAGCGTTGCCAAATCAGAATGGGTTGTTGCTCTACAAGAACGGATAGTTCGGCTTAAAACAATGCTCAAAATACGTTTTGTTGGTATATCTTTTATTTTCTTAATTTCATTAAAAACAAAATCAATTTCATCACGCACTACTTTTAGAAACCATTTATCTAAAAAGGTTTCAGATTTTTCTTGTTTGAGTTCAATTTTATATTTTTCAATTAGTTTTTGAAATACCGGTAAGAACTCCTGCTCTTTTTCTTTCCCATAAACTTTTTCATTAATTTCCTTCTGCCTAACTTTATATTTAAATTCAGGTGAAGGAAAGTATTTAGTGTTAAAAATTTTTAATTCTTCTAATAATTCTGTCTCAAATTCCGTATTGTTTCTACTTTTTAAAAAATCTTTTAATTTTAAAGAAATTTCTTTTGCAGTCTTTTCAATTAATTTTAAATCATATTTGCCAATTTTAGCATTGCTAATGTGAGAGTTAAAAGCTGAGACGTCTACACCTATGGCGTTGATACCTAATTCATTTGATTGAATCAATGTTGTTCCCGAACCACAAAAAGGATCAAGGACAATATCTCCTTTGTTGAAGAAAACTTCTTTTTTAAATTTGTCCGTATGAGAATCTAAAAAGTATTCAACTAATTGCGGAATAAACTTTCCTTTGTATGGGTGCAATCTGTGAACGTGTTTAGTTGTTTCCGATTCTTTATATTCGGCAAAAGACAAGGTCCAATTTAAGTCATCTCCTAATTTATCTTTCCAACGCTCTTCTTTTGTTTTGTTATTATTTTTGTAATAATTCAATAAATCATCTTTGCTCACTTGCGTACTCCCATTATCTCCAATTTTAGGCACTCTACCATATTGAATTAAATAAGAAATATTTGAAGGTGTTACCTACTTTTTAAGATAATTTGATGCCCATTTACTGGCTTCTTTTATAGTTAGTAATTCCGGCATTAGAAATTAAATTTTGATTGTGATAAATTCTTTTGTTTTAAATATTCAATTTTTTGTTCGGCTAAAACAAAAACTTCCTTGTTGCAATTTGTTTCATAGAGTTTTTTAGCAATAAAATCACTATAAAATTCAGCTTTTAATTTTTCCAAGTCAAGATTGAAAACTTTTCCTAACTTTACTAAGCGTTTTTCATCAAACTCACGTCTGCCATTTTCGATTTTACTTAGATTCGCAGAATCCAAATCAAGTTGGGCTGCAAGTTGGGTTAATGTCAACTCGTTTTCGGTTCGTAGTTTTCGTATATATTCTCCAAATGTTTCTTTCATTTGACTTTACGTTTTTGACTTGTCAATTTTTGACAAAGATAATACAATTTTTTATTTCAATCCATTTTTTGTTGGGAAAATATTATTGCACCGTATCTTTTGTCTTATTGTTAGTCCGGAAGCTTTTTTGTTCCTTAACCTTTTTCACATTCTCGATAATTGTAGGTAAAACCATTGGAGCCAATGAAGCAACCGAAGGATATAAAACAGATTGTTCTTTGGTTTCTTTAGAAATTCCGTAGCCGTATGCTTCAAACGAACCGGCAAACATAAAAAACACACTTATTAAAAAGGCAACAATTAACGTATAAAGTGCGCCACCAAACAGTTTATTAAAAATTCCCAGAAAGGCAAAATCGGCTATTTTGGTTAAAAACTTACCCAATAACGAAACGGCATAGATAATGGATAGAAAAGTAATGGCAAAAGCTACCAATTGTGTTAGTTGTACTCCCCAACTAAAGCGGTTTGCCAACCATTTGGCAACATACCCCGAAAAGTAAATCGCTCCATATACTCCAAAAACAACTCCAATTAAAGAGGCTATAGACAACAGCAATCCTTTTTTAAAACCCTTGTAAAAACCCAATAACAATAATATTCCAATAACAATATCAGCCAAGACCATGGTTTAAAATGTGTAGTTAATTATTGGTAAAGATAACAAAACTAAAGTATCTTTGTTTTTTAATCGGAACCGAAAATGGCATTAGATATACAATTAAAAAATCGATGGGATGAAATTGTTTCGTTGTTAAGTAAAAAATTTGCCGACGGCGAAACCCTTAAATTAGATGCTATTATTTATCTTATTGGAATACAAGAACTGGGAAAGGTTTCAAAAAAATTTAAAAAAGACGATAAAATAAACTTAATGCACATTGCTATTTGCAGGCTATTAGAACCGTTTGGGTATTATAAATTTGAATATATAGATGCCGACGGCTGGCCACATTACACTTTGGTTGAAAAATTACCACCGCTTAAACCCGGCGAACAAAGCGTGTTAATGAAAGAAGCTATTGTACAGTATTTTTTAGAAAATGGGGTGGTGAAATAGCTGTTAATCTTTTCTGCTTTAAAAAACGGTATCTGTATTTTAATACCGAATACAAATTCAATATAGTTCAATTTCAAGTTCTCTCATTGAACTATTTTCATTCTGTAACGGTATTAACCATTCTAAAATATAAAATAGTCCAAAACTATTTTATATTAAGAAAAGGTATAACAAACACCGTTCTTATTTTGTAAATTACACAAGCAGACCGGTTAATCACTTTGTTGGATTTACTAGTTGAATCTGCCTAATAGCCGAAATGTTAAGATGTTTTAAAATTAGCCTAATATTGTTAATTTTCGCCTGCTCTTTTATATTTCCAGGAACAACCCTCATCACACAAAATATTTTCTATTGAAGGGCTTAAAATTAAAGCCCCGGAAGAGTCTATCTCGTATTGATAAATAAAATTTCCGGTTTCATTATTACAAGAAGTTTCACCAAAAACCAGATATATTTTGTTGCCAGTCACATGATAAGTGCCTGCTGTACAATTGTTATTTAAATTATGATTTATAAAAAACGTTCCTTCTGAAGCAAAAGTAAACTGTGTTTTGTCCGATTCATTAATTGGATTACAATTAAAGAATTCCGGACTACCACTACCACCTTCACAATACTCAAAAGAAATCCATTTTCCTACAATCTCATTAGCTTCCGTTTTTTGGTTTTCTTTTTGACTGCAAGAAGCAAACACTATAGTAAATAATAACAGGTTTAAAAATATAGTTTTCATAGCGTATGATTTAATGATTAATAACAATTTGTTTGGTTTCTACCGTTACTCCGTCATAGACTTGAAGAAAATAAATACCTTCTTCTAATCCTAAGGTGTTTATGGTCTTTATGGTATCGTTGGTTTGTTCGCCGTAATATCTTAAATTATAAGTGCTGTCGTACAAATATACATATAACGTTCCACTTGGCATCTGGCTTAAATCTACATTAAGTTCGTTGTCTGCTTCATTGGGGTATGCTACTATTCTAATTTGTCCGCTACCACCACTACCTTGTTGTACCCAAATAAGCTTTGCATCTCCTAAACCACATTTATTTGCTCCCATTGCTTGCACATAACCGTTTCTATCGCCTTGAGAGCCATCTGCTGTATAGGCTTGAATGTATCGAGTATTATTTTCAAACATCCACCAATTGGGATGAAAATATAAGGGTTCTGTTGCAATATCAAACGGATGAGGTAAGAACCATACATAATATTTTGCGCCTTCTGCGATGCCACATTGGTAGTTTATTGGTGTATCATAAGTAACATTAGTAGGTCCGGAAATGGAAGCGGGAGCAAATGGGGTGTTTAACCAGATTGCCTGAGTAAAGTTTTCAGGGGGATTTCCAAAAACACATGAAACTTCTCCTATAAGCCCTTTTGCGCTGGTGTTAGCTTTTATTTCAATGCTGTGTCCGTTGTTTTGAACAATATCAATGTTTGAGGATACAGACCAATTATAAGGAGGGTTGCCATTTGTAACAGAAAGAGTAGTAGTGTTGGTATTACTGTAGCAGGCGGTAAATTCGTCTTCTGAAACAATTTCTGTAATAGCACAAGCTGTCCCTATTACATTTTGTAAAATAGAACTATAAGCTAAAGCGTCACGCATTCGTTGTCCTTGTCCAGGAGTAAAATTTGTTCTACAAAATGTAAAAGCATAAGACATATAATTAGATGTATCGGGTGAGTAACCATTACCACCGGTATAAATACAGTCACTATTAATATTCTGATAGTTTCCTTGTATAATCAACCCTGGATCTGCTGGAGTGTCACACAAAAAATCCCCTGCTATATCACAATTTGCATTTGCCCCTGTTCTAGGAATTGCCTCAACACCAAAAAAAGTTTCGTGCGTGTGGTATAAATTCAAACAATGTCCTAATTCATGTGGCGTTGTTGAGGTTAGAGCTTTAGAATTAATTACAACAAAACTTTGAGAAAGGATATTGAAAGCAGAACCTGAAAGAGGTCTTGAATAGCTGTCAGTTAAAGAATTAACTAAATAGATATTTACAGCGTCTTGAGTAAATGATTCTTGATTATAACTTTCAGGATTATCTGCCTCATTCGAATTATATAATGAATCATTATTAATAAAATCATAACCAACACTGTTTACATAAATGTTAACCGGATTAAAAGCATCATTCAGATTAGAAACTATGCCTGTTAAACCCAAAGGACTAAAACCCCCTGTGCCATTTGTTCTTCTCACAATATGAAATTTAACATTAATACAATAAGAACCATCGTTAGACTGTTGTAAGGATTGCCTTAATGCACTATAATTAATATTTGGTGAATTTGATGGTGTGCCACAACCCAAGTCTTGAGAGTGACCTTTAAAAATAAATACCAAAAAAAGTGTTATGGTATAAAATTTGAGGGGGGGGTAATTAAATTTTTCATAATAAAATTATTTTAAACGTTAGTGAATATCTTTGTTTATAAGGGGGAATAAACAAGCGTTAAAATAAATTTGTTTCAAATAAACAGAGCCAAGTTAATAAAATTAATTTAATCTTCAAAAAATAATTTCATTTCAAAACAGTTGTTTCGCCCATTCTAAAACCGTAATTTTGCCCGTTCATTATCCAATAAAATGATAGATACCATACACAAACATATTGCTGATGTTGAAGCTTTTACTGCTAATACTTTAGAAGAAATAGAAGCTTTTAGAATTAAGTACCTTGGGAAAAAGGGATTGTTAAACCGGCTTTTTTCCGATTTTAAAACTGTACCTAACGAGCAAAAAAAGGAAGTTGGGCAAGCAATTAACACCCTTAAAAACAAAGCACAAGAAAAGGTTAACACGCTAAAAGCATCGTTGCAAAACAGTGGCGATGTGGTTGGCAAATACGGAGACTTATCCCGCCCCGGCGAACCCATAGAATTGGGCTCCAGACATCCTATTTCTATTGTTAAAAATAAAATTATCGAAATTTTTTCGCGCATCGGGTTTACCATTTCCGAAGGACCCGAGATAGAAGACGATTGGCATAATTTTACCGCATTAAACCTGCCCGAATACCATCCGGCACGAGATATGCAAGACACATTTTTTATACAAACCAACCCCGATATTTTATTACGCACACACACCTCCTCGGTGCAGGTACGGTATATGGAAACCCATAAACCGCCCATTCGAACCATTTCGCCCGGAAGGGTATATCGTAACGAAGCTATTTCGGCTCGTTCGCATTGCTTTTTTCACCAAGTAGAAGGATTGTACATAGATAAAGACGTAAGTTTTGCCGATTTAAAACAAACACTACAATACTTTACCACAGAATTATTCGGGAAATCTAAAATTAGATTGCGCCCCTCTTACTTCCCGTTTACCGAACCCAGTGCCGAAGTAGATGTGTATTGGGGATTGGAAACCGAAACCGACCACAAAATGACCAAAGGCACCGGATGGCTAGAAATTATGGGATGCGGTATGGTAGATCCCAATGTATTGGAAAATTGCAACATAGACCCCAAAGAATACTCTGGTTTTGCTTTTGGAATGGGAATAGACCGTATTGCTTTATTATTACATCAAATTTCAGATATTCGTTTACTAAGCGAAAACGATGTAAGGTTTTTAGAACAGTTTAAGAGTTTGTAAACAATAAGCCGTTTACTCCTTCACCATCTTAAAACTCCTTACGCCTTCTTGCGTAATAAGTTTTACTAAGTAAACACCGGGTTGTAAGTTGGATACATTTATATTGTTGTTGCCCTGCACTTGTATCACTTCTTTGCCCAACAAGTTATACACTTTTACCTGTTTTATTACCACATTATTGGGGTTGTTTATCTGCAAAAAGTTGGTTGCGGGGTTTGGGTAAATACTTAGTGCTTGTAAGGGTTGGTCTTCTATACCTAAGGAACAATCTTCGGCATAAATGACTTGCCCGTCAACTTCCCAGTATGAATACGGAAAATCTCCGTTATTTGCAGCAGCCTCATCATCTACCTGAATACAGTTTAAATTGGGTGTGCCGGTGGCATCTAATTCTATAATTTGGTTATTGTTGCCGTTTTTTAAATTTAACTCGGTTAACGAATTGTTATCTCCACAATACAACTCTTGCAACGAAGTATGGTTACTAAGGTCTAAGGCAGAAATAAAAGTAAAATCGCACCATAATTGAAAAATGGATAAATTATTTGAAAGATCAAGCTCTGTTATCGGGTTGCCATCTACCAACAAGCCTACCAAATTCGGGTTGTTTGAAACGTCTATCTCAGTCAACAAGTTATAACCGCAAACCAAATAAAGCAATTGGGTGTTTACAGAAACATCTAATGCTGTTAAATAGTTATCGGAACAATCTAAAATTTGCAAAGCTGTAAAATCTTCAATTCCGGTAAGGTCTTGAACACTATAACCCCAAAGATCAAGCTCTGTAACGGTATTAATATTGGAGGTAAGCACTTGCCCGTCTATCACATCATCCAAACCTAAATCGATAAGTGCTTGTTCAAATTCGTTGTCGGGTATTGATGTATATTGGGCTTGTACACCAACATACATAAAACATAAAAAAATCAGGGTCAAAATAATTTTTTTCATAACAGTCGTTTTTAGTTATTGTTTCTTTTTTCTTTTCTTGTTTCTTTTCTTGATAAAAACAGCCAACGAAATTCCATAATAATCACCGGATTCTTTCATATTTCCGGTTGAACTGTTCGGTACGGTTTGAAAATTATCCACCAGTATCTCTCCGGTTTCAACCGGTGTTAAACTTTTACTATATCTAAAGCCTATTTGCACCAAAAAGGGTTGAGTAAAAAATAAAAACCGGTTCCTATGTGAACATCAAAAAAGAAAGGTTTATTAGAAAGGTCATCATAAAACACAAAAATACCGGCACCGTTTCTTATATTACCTTCTCCTCCACCATAATCTTTCATCCAATTTATAGAAAAACCGGGCGTAACACTCCATTTTATTTTTTTTGAGATAGGAATAATATATTCTGCCATCAAAGGAAACTCTTTTAATTTTAAACCACTCGAGCCCAATGTGTTTAGTTCCAAGTCATAATCTAATCCCGTTTGTGCAGCGGTAAAAACAATTCGCTTAACATTAGTACGAGGTTTAAAAATAAGACCCGTTTTAAAATTAAAATGTTTGGTTTGGTAAACGTTAATTAATACTCCAAATTGTAGTGTTTTATAGGGTAAAAACTCTAAGTTTACAGTAGGGTCCTCTAAAAACAAACTGTAATTAAAGTTGTGGGTGTATTGCATAAATCCTCCTACAAGAAAGTAATCTTTTAAAAAAGCCGTATTGCTTTCTTGTGAAAAAGTAGCTTGAGTAAAAACAACTATCAGCAATAAACGGATAGCTGTTTTTAAATGTGTTATATTATTAGTTTTAACCATACTACTTTAAAGAGTGACTTCTTTCAAAATTATCTCTTTTATGATATCCGGTTATTTTATAGTCTTTAATTAAAAATTGTTGCGGCGGAGTTTGTTGTACATTTAAATCCATTTGATATTTTGCAACGTATTTATTATGCTCATATTGAAAACCAACATTTTTATCAAAAATCCAATTGTTATCTCCACATTCACTTTCCGGATATATATCACATTCGCCGTCTAAAGCAGCTGTGATATTAGCTCTTCTATTATACCAAAAACCCAGAAACCCTCTTTTAAAATATCTCGTTTTAGCTTTAATTTTTGATCCCCATAAATTGCTAAAAAAGGCTACTTATATGGTTAGTGGCGTAACAAAATAACAATATTTTTGGTAATACACCACACTTCCTTAATAAGATCAACTTTAGGCATAGCTTTTTATAACCATTAACTATATAAAAGTTACCCAATGTACTTAGGCTTGATCCACAAAAATAATTGGTTTTTCACTTTTCTTAATTTTTACAATATGAAAGGGTTGATTTACAACTTGCAACCATGGTTCTGCTTGATTTGTATAAGAAATAAATATTTTTATTTCACTTTTTTCATCCAAAATGTTTGATATATTTATGGTACCATCTGCCTGATTTCTGATACGGTCAAAAACAGCAATAACTTGAAACTGTGAAAAGTCGATATCAATTTCTGTAAAATCATTTGAAGTATTGTTAACAGAGTCCATCTTTTCAATTAATGTATTCCAATCTGCGGTATTGGTAATAGTAAGATTAGATTTATTAATGCCCTCTTCTCCATTGCCAAAGAGCGCACCTTTTCCAATTAAAATTGGAACGACTTCTATATCGTTATTTTCTTCCTTGTTACATCCAAATGTAACAACTAATGTTAGAATAATCATAGCTAATTTTTTCATAATATATAAATTTTAATGGTTAATAATTATTTGTTTGGTTTCTATCGTTACACCATCATAGACTTGAAGAAAATAAATACCTTCTTCTAATCCTAAGCTAAGGTGTTAATGTTCCTTTATTTAAATAAATTTGAATATATGATAACAAATTACTAAAAAAACTAATAAAAATTCAAAAATTTAACAAAAAAATAGGTTTCCTTACTTTTGGTAAGGTTTTTCGTTATTTAAAAAAAACATTTATTTGTAACTTTTTCACTTCACCAAAAACCGTATCTTTGCCGTCTCTTAAAACAAAAGACCAATGGAGCAAGAAAAAAATGTTGTTCAGTTATTAAAAAGCACACCTTCCACCGTAGCGGTATCGGTAAGCGGCTGGGTGCGTTCGTTTAGAAGCAACCGTTTTATTGCTTTAAACGACGGTTCTACCATAAAAAACATACAATGTGTTGTAGATTTTGAAAACTTTGAAGAAACCCTACTAAAAAAGATAACTGTTGGAGCTGCCATTAAAGTAACAGGACTTTTGGTAGAAAGTCAAGGAAGTGGACAACAAGTAGAAATACAAGTTTCTAAAATAGAAATTCTTGGCGAGGCAAATCCCGAAGAAGTAAAACTAACCATCCTGCAACCCAAACGCCATACGCTGGAAAAACTACGTGAGCAAGCACACCTTCGCATTCGCACCAACACGATGAGTGCCGTGATGCGTACCCGCTCCAAACTGGCTTTTGCCGTACATCAATATTTTCAGGAAAACGGATTTTATTATATGAACACTCCCATTATCACCGGAAGCGATGCCGAAGGTGCCGGAGAAATGTTTAAAGTAACTTCATTAGATTTAAAAAACCCTCCGCTGGATGAAAACGGAGAAATAGATTATAAACAAGACTTTTTCGGTAAAGAAACCAATCTAACCGTAAGCGGGCAATTAGAAGGTGAAACCTATGCCATGGGATTGGGAAAAATTTACACATTCGGACCTACCTTTAGAGCCGAAAACTCAAACACCTCTCGTCATCTTGCCGAGTTTTGGATGATTGAACCCGAAATGGCTTTTTATAACTTGGCACAGAATATGGATCTTGCCGAAGATTTTATCAAATATGTAGTTAATTATGCATTAGAAAATTGTGAAGATGATTTAAGGTTTTTAGAAAACAGGTTGTTACAAGAAGAAAAAGCCAAACCACAAAACGAGCGTAGTGAGATGAGTTTACGTGAAAAACTACACTTTATCACCGAAAATAATTTTAAACGAGTAAGCTATACCGAAGCCATCGAAATTCTAAAAAACTCCAAGCCTAATAAAAAGAAAAAATTTAAGTATTTAATTGAAGATTGGGGAGCCGACCTGCAAAGCGAACACGAACGCTTTTTGGTAGAAAAGCACTTTAAATGTCCGGTAATATTATTTGATTATCCGGCAAGTATCAAAGCCTTTTATATGCGTTTAAACGATGACGGAAAAACCGTAAGAGCAATGGACGTTTTATTTCCGGGAATAGGCGAAATTGTAGGTGGTTCGCAACGAGAAGAACGCTACGATGTACTAAAAGAAAAAATAGCTGCGATGGGAATAGACGAAAAAGAATTGTGGTGGTATCTGGATTTACGAAAATTCGGCACTTGCGTGCATAGCGGATTTGGTCTTGGGTTTGAACGATTGGTACAATTTGTAACCGGAATGGCAAACATTAGAGATGTTATACCTTATCCCAGATTTCCGGGGCATGCCGAGTTTTAAAAAAACAATTCAAAATAAACTAATTTTTTAAAAACAATCTATTTTATAGCGTAAGTAGATTGTTTTTTTTAATTTTATCGAATAGAATTTTACCTATGCTCAAACAACAATTAAACCTCAAACTTTCGCAAAAACTGTCTCCGCAACAAATTCAGTTAATGAAACTGATACAACTGCCTACGCAAGCATTTGAGCAACGAATTAACCAAGAACTGGAAGAAAATCCCGCATTAGAAGGTGGTAAAGAAGAGACTAATGACGAGTTTGAAGATGAATTTAAACAAGAAGAAACCACAGATTATGACGAAGGCACAGAAGTTATCGAAACCGATATTAATATTGATGATTATTTAAGCGACGACGATACACCCGGTTATAAATTATCCTCAAACAATTATAGCGCAGATGATGAAGAAAAGCAAATTCCGTATGCTTCGGGGACATCGTTTAACCAATATTTACTACAACAGCTTAATACGTATCGATTAAGTGAAGAAGAAAAAATTATTGCCGAGTTTTTAATAGGTAGTGTCGATGAAGGAGGCTATATTAGACGAAACATTTTAGACATTGTAGATGACTTAGCTTTTACCCAAAACGTCTATGCCACCGAAGAACAAGTAAAAAAAATATTAAAAATTGTTCAACAATTAGACCCTCCCGGAGTTGGAGCGCAAAACCTTCAAGAATGTTTGTTGTTACAATTACATCGAAAAGAGCAAACCCTTTCGGTGCAATTGGCAAGTAAAATTTTATTAGAAGCCTTTGATCATTTTACAAAAAAGCACTACAAAAAATTACTACAAAAATTTGATGTTTCCGAACAACAATTACGAGATGCCATTCACGAAATTGAAAGCTTAAACCCGCGTCCGGGCGGGAGCTACTCGGGGAATACTAAAATAATACAGCACATTGTTCCCGATTTTGCCATTAAAATAGTAGACGGCAAACTGGAGTTAACCCTCAACGGAAGAAATGCCCCCGAATTACGCATTTCGCAAGATTATATCGAAATGCTCAAAGGTTACAAGGAATCTAAAACCAAAAGCAAATCGCAAAAAGATGCCGTACAATTCATTAAACAAAAGTTGGATGCCGCAAAATGGTTTATAGATGCAATAAAACAACGTCAACAAACACTGTACGTAACGATGAATGCCATTATGGAGCATCAAAAAGAATATTTTTTATCCGGAGATGAACGAAAGCTAAAACCTATGATTTTAAAAGATATTGCCGAAAAAATAGGAATGGATGTTTCCACCGTTTCACGAGTTGCAAACAGTAAATATGTTGACACTCCTTACGGAACCAAACTTATAAAAGACTTTTTTAGCGAATCGATGAAAAACGACCAAGGTGAAGATGTTTCGACCAGAGAAATTAAAAAAATTCTTGAAATAACCATTGCCGAAGAGAATAAGAAAAAACCTTTAACCGACGATAAACTGGCAAAAATATTAAAAGAAAAAGGCTATCCTATTGCCCGCAGAACCATTGCAAAATACCGCGAACAATTAGACATTCCGGTTGCCCGTTTACGAAAAGAAATTTAATGAAACTCTTTCTAAAAATCGCATCCTATATTTTTCATCCTTTGCTTATGCCTTTTTTAGGTGCCGTATTGTATTACGCAGTTACGCCAAGATTTATTGAGCCTCAGATAAAAACAGCTACAATAAGTGCGCTGGTGATAATTACTTTTTTAATTCCTATTGTCGTTTTTTTTCTGTTAAAAAATTTACGGCTTGTTACTAGTATACACCTTCTTTCTGTAAGAGAAAGAAAGTTTCCGTTAATGATACATAGCTTGCTCATTTTATTGGTAATAAAATCTATTTACACTCCTTATTCCAATCCCGAATTATACTTTTTTTTTGTAGGCGTTCTTTTTTCGATCATTACTGCATTGGTGTTAGTATTGTTGGACTTTAAAACTAGCTTACATCAAATGGCTGTTGCGGGAGTTACTGTTTTTTTAATAGGATTAAGCGTTCATTTTACAATAAATTTGCTTCCTGTTATTGCTCTTTCTTTTATAATAAACGGCTGGGTAGCTTCTTCTAGATTACTAAATAAAGCACACACTGCGATAGAACTCATCGTTGGGTTTGCAGTTGGAGCTTTACCTCAATTTATTCTATATAATTTTTGGTTATAAAAAGTAAAAAATTAATCCCGCCTTAAAGGCTTGAAATGTAACTGTTTCCTGATTACTTGTTTTAGCTGAAGTATTAAAAAAAGGATTGAGTCCGTAATAAATAAACGCATTAAACGAATCATAACCAACACTTAAGGTGGCTCCCAATCTAAGTTTTTCAAATTCGGGAATGCTGGTTGAAGAAATAAGCTCTCCTCCTCCTTCATACATAGCTTTATGCCAAAAAGTATATCCAATAGTAACTCCGGTATAAAACCTGAAAAAGTCGTAATTAGTTGCACTTGATGTTCTCAAACGAAGCTCAAACGGAATCTCGACTGTTGCCATAGAAAGCCTGTTTTTCTTTAAGGATACTTCTTCGGGTATTATACCGAATGTTGAGGGTAGATTATTTTCTGATAGTTGAATCAATAAATTGTGTCTAAATTGGTCGTATGAAACTCCAAGTCCGATGGCAATTGCTGTTTTTCTTGTTTTTGAAATGGGAAAATCTCTTAAAAACCCCATTCGTAACCCAGCGGAAATGCCTCCTCGTTTGGCATTTTGTGGCGAATTTGTAAGAAAGTTCAAATTTATTCCTATATAAAATTGATCTTCTCTATAAAGTGAATCTTCTTTTTTTACTACTGTTGTACTTTGTGCCATCAACTGCATTGTTAAGAAGAATAAAAAAAGGGTTGTAATATAGCGTCGCATAGCACGTCTTTTATAGCTCAAAGATACTTGTTTCTGTTTAACCCGAAAAATTCCGGGAACTTTTAAACGAATAAACTCTGTCAATAAATTTGTGTATTTTTAAAATATCAAAATTTTGGGCATTTCTAAGTCGGGTTTGTTGCATTTCCTCCTTGTCCAGTCAATGGCAGATTTATATAATTCACTTTGTTTTTATTGCCGAATACGAATTCAATATGGTTTAATTTCAAGTTTTCTTATTGAACTATTTTTATTCTGTACCGACATTAACCATTCTAAAATATAAAATAGTTTTGGACATATTTTATATTAAGAATAGATGCCATATGAATAATGCGGGTTAAAAGTAAACAAAAAAAAACGCTCTCAAAAAAGAGAGCGTAAATTTAATATAATGTACAAAAGTAAGTAGTTGTTTAATTATCAAGTTGATTTCCGGGTGTTGTGATGTAAATAATTTTCAGCATATTTAATTCCCTCAGTTCTTCTTTAATATCGGAAACTACTCCTGTATTGGTGTTTTCATCAACTTTTAAGGCAACCATTACTTTGTCTTGAAGTTCGGGTCGTAATTTACCTCTAAGTTCTGTCAAAGCAGATCGCAAACTGGAGACGTCGGTGTATTTATCTCCAATTTGTATTTTAGCTTCCGTACCATATTTTTTTTGGTATCTATCGCTAGGTTTGCCTGCAAAAATAAACACCGATCTGTCTTTTCTTAATTTTTCTACTTGGTCTGCTTTAGGCAGTGTGTTTTCTACCAATAGATTGCTGTCTCTTAAAACGGTAACTACCATAAAAAAGAACAGTAACATAAAAACGATATCGGGCAGTGATGCCGTAGAGATGGCTGGTAACTCGCCTCCTTTTTTCTTTGTAAACTTTGCCATTACTAATTAATTTTTTTTCGTTTCGGCTTCCGAGAGTTTTAAAGGAAACATTTCTTGAATTTTTTTCAATTTTTCCTTTACTTTTTCTTCTTTAACAGGCGTATTTTTAAACGCACCTTCGTCTAATTGCTTTTTCATATCGGTATACTTCCAACCGTATAATCGTTGCGACTCTCTGTTTCTTAAAAAATTATAGGCGCCAACCAATTCATTTTGCACGGCTATATACATTTTGTAAGAGGTGAGTCTGTCGCTTTTTACCGATATAATTGCTTTTTCCGGGTTGTCTGATGAATTAGGGTCTCGTTTTCCTTTGCAATAGCTGCAGTAACCCGGGTCGCTACTTGGGAAACCTCCATTATCCAAAAAATCAATTGCCGCTTGACGAAGATCTTTCAGTTTCATTGGTGCTTCCTCTACAAGTAATTGGTCATCTTTATTTACCAGAACTTCAAAAAGATTCTTCTTTTTAATATTAATATCTTCTTTTTGTTCGACTTTCGGCGGTAAATTTCTTGCAATTCCTTTGTCTTTCTCAATGGTAGTTGTTACCAAAAAGAAGATGAGTAGCAGGAAAGCGATATCTGCCATAGAACCTGCATTTACCTCGGGTGTAGATCGTCTTGCCATAGTTTCTAATTTGAGAATTTACGCACACTACTCCATACCATAGAGCCAATTGCCAAAACAATTAAGATATAAAAAGTTCTTAAACCTGTTCCTACCCAGCGGGATGCGCTTTCGGAAATGCTTTTACCGTCTACGAGCGGTAAGTTATTTACATCACTTCCCGTTGACATTATATATGCTATGAGCACTACTGCAAGAAAGGATAGAACTGTTATGATTGTTTTTTTGATGTTTCCGGCGAAAATTCCTTGAATGGAAAAAATCAATACAAAGAGTACTACGATAGCCAGCATAACATAGGCTACATAAAGCAACCAATCTATGGTAGGTACATTTTCTCCGTTTGCTAATGTTTCTTCAATGGTCTTATCGCCTGCTGACCAAATCATTGCGAAAAATGCAATTCCGGCAACGCTAAGTACGATAGCCAATATTTTTAATATTTTATATAAACCCATTATGTTCGGTTTTTTTTATTATTTATTATTGTTTTTATAATCTACCAGCATATCTATTAAGGTGATGGATGCATCTTCCATGCTGTTTACGATACTGTCTATTTTTGCGATAATGTAGTTGTAGAATATTTGTAATATAATAGCGACTATTAGACCAAATACGGTTGTAAGAAGTGCTACTTTAATACCTCCTGCTACTAAAGAAGGGTTCATATCGCCGGCTGCTTGAATTTTATCGAAAGCTTGAATCATTCCTATTACTGTACCCATAAATCCAAGCATTGGAGCTAGTGCGATAAATAATGATATCCAAGAAACATTTTTTTCCAATTGTCCCATTTGCACACCTCCGTAAGCTACTACCGCTTTTTCGGCGGCTTCGGGTCCTTCGCTGGCACGGTCTAAGCCTTGATAATAAATAGATGCAACGGGGCCTTTTGTGTTTCTACAAACTTCTTTGGCTGCTTCAATCCCTCCGCTATTAAGAGCGTCTTCTACTTGTTGTGCTAATTTTTTAGTATTTGTTGTAGAAAGGTTTAAGTAAATAATACGCTCAATTGCAATTGCAAGACCAAGAATAAGACATAAAAGTACAATTCCCATAAATCCGGGTCCTCCTTCTACAAATCGGTCTTTTAATTCTTGATGAAAGGGTTTGTCCTCTGCATCGGATGCGGGATCTTCATCCTGAACAACTGTAATTGTTGCGACATTTGTTAAGGTGTTGCTCGGTGTTGTTATTGCATTTGCATTAAAACTACCTACAAAAATCATGATGGCAAGTGCCAGAATAGAAAATAATTTTTTCATTGTTATTTGACTTAAAGTTTGTTTTTAGTTAAAGGTTTTAAAGATATAAAAAAA
>JALWKK010000001.1:0-7848 GCA_027081505.1 Flavobacteriaceae bacterium | reverse complement strand
CTCCAAAATTATTCAGCGTTTTATTTAAAAAAAATTTTATTTTTTATTTTTTTAAGCAAGCAACGGTTGTTTTTAAAGCTCATTTTTTGTGATTAAATTACTGCATTTGTTTTTCAATTTTGCAGAGAGGAAGGGATTCGAACCCTCGATCCCGATGCAATCGGGATACACACTTTCCAGGCGTGCGCCTTCGACCACTCGGCCACCTCTCTATTTTATACAGAATGCGAATTCAATATAGTTCGATTTGAACTACTTTCATTCTGTAACGGCATTAACCATAATATAGAATAGTCCAAAAACTATTTTATATTATGAATTATTTTCTGTTTAACTTAATTTGTGTCAAAAATAGTGTGGGCAATTAACAAAAAAAAATAGTTTGATAAAAATAATATTTTAAAAATTTATGATATCTCGCCTCGCAAAGATTGCTCAAAGTTGGTTTTCAGCTTTTTACCCGTAACACCTTTGCCTAATAAATACATTAATTTTGCAAGTGCAGACTCGGTTGTGCTATCTTTCCCGGAAATTATGCCTATTTTTTTAAGTTGGCTGCTGGTTTCGTAAAGACCCATTATTACGCTCCCACCGTTGCATTGTGTTACGTTAATAATCGGAACGTCTTTTTTTATTAGTCTTTTTAATGCATCAATAAACCATTTTGAACTGGTGGTATTGCCGCTTCCGTATGTTTCTATTATTAAACCTTTAATAGTTGGGAATGAAAAAATGTACTCGATAGTTTCTCTATTAATCCCCGGAAACATTTTTAATACGATAATATCGGTTACTAGTTTTTTATGAAATTTTGTTTTTTTTCTACGGTTGGGTTTCCATAATGCATTTTTATGAATGGTAAGATGTACACCGCTTTCTATGAGTGGCGGATAGTTAGGCGAGTTAAAAGCTTCAAAATATTCGGCATTTACTTTTGTTGTTCGGTTTGCTCTGTACAATTTGTATTCAAAATACAAACCTACTTCATTAACAACAGGTTTGTTGTTTTTTTGTAATGAGGCTAATTGTATGGCGGTTATTAAATTTTCTTTGGCATCTGTACGTAAATCTCCTATGGGAAGTTGTGATCCTGTGAATATGATAGGCTTTGTTAAGTTTTCTATCATAAAACTTAAAGCCGAAGCGGTATAAGACATGGTATCGCTTCCGTGAAGGACAACAAAACCGTCATAGTGCGGATAATGTTTCTCAATAATGGTTATTAACTTTACCCAATGGGTAGGATTCATATTAGAGCTATCGATGGGATTTTTAAAACTTACCGTGCTAATAGTACAGTCTAGCAGATTAAGTTCGGGGATGTGTTTTAATAAATCTTTAAAGTTGAAGTTTTTTAACGCTCCGGTTTTAAAGTCTTTAATCATACCGATTGTCCCTCCGGTATAAATAAGCAATATGTTGGGTTTTTGTATCATATTTGCGTGTTTTTAAAAACTTGTAGTGCATTTTTGGTGGTTTGTTTGGCAACTTCTTCCGGTTTTATATTGTATATAAGTGCTACTTTTTCACAAATTATAGACAGGTAACTGCTTTCATTTCGTTTTCCTCTATAAGGTACCGGTGCTAAATACGGTGCATCGGTTTCTAAAACAATATGCTCTATAGGAATGGTATGTAAAAAAGCGTCTATTTTTCCGTTTTTAAATGTAACAACACCTCCTATTCCCAACTTCATATTATACGAAATAGCCTGTTGAGCTTGCTCATATGTTCCGGTAAAGCAATGAAAAATTCCGAACAAATCCTCACTTTTTTCGGTTTCTAATACTTCAAAAACTTCGTTAAAGGCATCTCTGCAATGAATAACAATAGGCAGGTTGTGTTTTTTTGCTAATCTAATTTGGTGTTTAAAAGCTTTTTTTTGTATTTCGAGTGTACTTTTGTCCCAATACAAATCGATTCCTATTTCACCTACGGCGCAAAACTCATGATTTGCAAATTGATTTTCTACATGAGTAAGCTCCTCTAAATAATTTTCTTTTACCGAAGTTGGGTGCAAACCCATCATTAGGTGCATTTCTTCCGGAAACTTTTTTTTTAAATCGTACATATCCTTCGTATAGCCGGAATCTATGGCGGGAAGATAAAAATGGTTGATGCCTTTTTGTTTAGCACGTTTTATTACCTGACGAATATCGTCTTTAAACGCTTCGGTATATAAATGGGTGTGAGTATCTAATAACATAAAAGCAAAATTAACGGTTTGCTTCTAATTTTACCTTACAAAAACCAAAATACTACCTTTGCCAAAAAAAAAATAAGATGCAGTTACGAGCTTTTCTGGAAAACAAAGGGTATATTAGAATTCCTTTAAAAAAAATAACAACAGGGCATTATAAAATTAGCGCAAAAGTAAATCAAATTCCCGGCGAATTTATTGTAGATACCGGTGCTTCTACAAGTTGTATTGGTTTTGAAGACAGTTTGCTTTTTTTGCTTAAAAACGAAGAAAGTGATATTAAAGCTGCCGGTGCGGGAGCTATTAATATAAAAACTCAAATTGCCAAGAATAACAGCCTTGTAGTAGGAAAAAACAACAGATACAAACTTGATTTTATTCTGTTTGATATGTCACACGTAAATCAAGCCTTGGAACAAGTTAAAGAAAAAAAAGTAAACGGAATAATCGGTGCCGATTTTTTAAAAAAAACGCGTGCAGTGATAGATTACGGAAGAAATTGTATGTATTTAAAATAAACAGAAAAACATGCTTTTTTATAATCTTTTTTATTACTTTTATGGACAACCTATTCAACTGTTTTGAAACGATTACAACTGTACATGATTTTCTTGCTCTTGTTCCATTTTAGTATGGCTCAAGACCTAAGTTATTATAGAAAATTAGCAGACACGTCACATAATAATTTAGCAAAACTAGTTGCAATAGATTCTGTCTTGTCTAAAACCTATTCGTCTAAACCAACAACCTTCATTACATATAGCATTCAGTATATTGAATTAGCAAAAAAAATAGACAGTATCGAGCTTGCCGCTAAAAAAGCAATGAACCTTCAACACGTTCTTGTACATCAAGGAGAAGCCCGAAAAAGCATCACTATTATTGATGGTGTTTTGATTCAGAAAAACAAAATAAAAGATAGTTTTTTACTGGGTGGTTTGTATTTAAAAAAAGGAGGGGCTTATTTTGTTATCGATGCTCAAAAAGCAGTGGCAAACTACACGCTGGCTATTCAAAATTTTTCAAAAAAAACCGATTCTATTTATATCGCCGACGCATATCTTTTTAGAGGGCAAGCCTTTTCTAACTTAGGCAAATACGTTCCCGCAGGCAATGATTTTAATACTGCTTACAAATATTATGAGAAGCTAAAAGATTACGAGTATATGCTTCATGCACAACAAGGAAACATAATCATGTTTAGCCAAAACGGATTTTATGAAAAAGCCATTAACGAGCGAGAAAAATTAATAAACAAACTCACAGAGCTAAACTTGTTTCAATACTTGCCGCGACTGTATGCAAATCAATCTATTGATTATAAAAATATTGGAGATAAAAGAATGCAGCTTTCTTCTTTACAAGAGGCAAAAAAGATTTTAGAACAACAAAATAATAAAGACGCTTATTTTGAAAATTATATCGATGTATATTCAAAATTGGTTTCCTATTATTCAGATATTGGAGATTTTAATAAGGCTGAAAATTATTTAAACAAATTAGAAAATCTCAAAAATAAAATAGGTAATGACAGGATTAACCGAATTAATTTTGAAAATGCCTTTGCAACCTATTTTTTTTCAATTAAAGACTATGAAAGTGCATTAACACACGCAAAAATTGTATTGCAAAGCGCGAAAGAACTAAACCATAGTGAAGCCATTATGGATGCGCATTTATTGCTGGCAAATATTTATGAAAAAACTAAAAACTATAAAAAAAGTTTGCTCAATAAAAACAGCTACCTAGCCATTAGTGATTCTTTAAAAAGCAAATCGGCGACAAATACACTTGCCTACTACCAAACCCTTTACGAAACCGAAAAAAAAGAAAAAGAACTTGCCCTAAAAAATGCCAATATTAAAATTCTTAAAAACAAAAATGCTGGACTTAAAAAAACCGGACTCTTTATTGGGTTAGCTATTTTGTTTTTGTTTGCTTATATTATTTTATTTAGAAAGCAAAAAAACTTAAAGACAAAAAAGCAATTACAAGAAAAATTTAGTCAAGAATTACTTATCTCCCAAGAAAAAGAACGAAAACGAATATCTTCGGACCTACACGACTCTATAGGGCAACGATTATTAATTTTAAAAAATAAACTTTTAAAAGACAAAGACAAAGAGGGAAAAGAGATGGTAGAAGAAACCATTGAAGAGGTGCGTGCAATTTCAAGAAACTTGTATCCGTTTCAGTTACAAGAATTAGGTATTACCAAAGCTATTTTACAAAACATTTCTCAAATAGATGAAAATACGAGTGTTTTTATTTCTTCAGAAATAGATGATATAGACAACCTTTTAACAAAAGAAAAAGAAGTAAATCTTTACAGAATTATTCAAGAAAGTTTAAACAATATCATTAAACATGCCAATGCAAAAGCGGGGAAAATTTCTATAAAAAAAACAAAAGAATTTATTTATATAAATATTAAAGATAATGGTGTGGGGTTTGATTTTCAGAAAAACCTTTACAAACAAAGTTCAATAGGTTTAAAGACATTATTAGAACGAACCAAATATTTAAACGGACAGGTAACTGTTTATTCAAAAAAAGGCGAAGGAACACAATTGGATTTTAAAATTCCCATTACATGAAAACCGAAACAATTATTACTGCAGACGATCATCCTTTGTTATTAAAAGGACTAAATGATTTTCTTTTGGAAAAAAAATATAACATTATTGGTAGTGCCAAAGATGGTAGAGAAGCCTATAATCTTATTGTACAAGAAAAACCGGATATTGCTATTTTAGATATACAAATGCCCTATCTATCCGGATTAGAGATTGCCCAGCAGTGTAAAACCAACGATATTAAAACCAAAATAATATTAATTACGTTTCACAAAGAAAAAACACTTTACCAAAAGGCTCAAAAGCTTAATATTTTTGGATATATCTTAAAAGAATTTGCTATTGAAGAGATAGAAAATTGCCTTAAAACAGTGGCTTCCGGAAAACGATATCTTAGCCCGAAAATTGAACCGTTAATAAAAGGAAGCATAACCGATGATGAAATAGAAAAATTAACCCCTTCAGAAAAAAAAATCATAAAACTCATTGCCGAAGATAAAACCAATAAAGAAATTGCTTCACTGTTATTTATTTCCCCGCGAACAGTTGAAAAACACAGAAGCAATATTATCTCAAAACTAAAACTTGAACACAAACCCAACAGTTTGTTACTTTGGTCAAAAGATAATTTTGAAAAATTATTTTAACTTGTCTTTCTATAACTCCAAACTGCCAAGCTATTCATTAGAAGGGTATAGGTGAGTGATTAAAAAAGACTCTCTTCCGACAAAGGCGTATTCTGAATGGCAAACATTCGACAGAGACCTACAAGGATTATTTTGGCACTTTCAGGAGTAAGGTCAAAAATTAGATTTTCTTATTTTGAGATCTAATAATCCGGTTAAAATTGAGTCTTATAACGGAATTTGTGGCAGAAACTGATTAATTCTTGGTATCTTCATATTATTTTATGAAATATAATTCCAATTTTGTGACTTCATGCCACTTTTCGGTGGTTTTTACGCTATGAGGATATATATTTTTTTATTGAAAAAACAATTGTTTACGCTAGTTGTGAGAGTATCGAAATATATGAATTTGCAATGGGCAAAGGAGAAATGAGGAAACCCTTAATATAACGTAGTCCAAAAAGATTTGATACTATTTTAAATTCGTATTCGGTATTATCAAAGCATACAAAAATATGTTGGTATTGCTTGTTCGATTAAAATACCGTTAATTTTTCGGGTAAAGTTCGTTAATATCTTCAGAAGGAATCCAACCATCCTTTCCGTTTTCGAGCAAAATGTGAGACCAGTTATCTTCCTTTTCAAGTACTTGTACTTTGGTGCCTTCATGAAGGGTAAAGGCGGTTTCGCTTCCCATATTGGGTTCGGTTTTTACTTGGGTGCTTTCGGCAAACACAATAGCAGGGTGGTTGTTTTTACTGTCGGAATAGGTTAAAAACGCCATACTAAAACTTCCTATTAAAAATAATAAAGCTATTAATGAAGTAATAAAAAAGAGTCGTTTTTTTCCTTCTGAAAATGAAAAGTAATACAATAAAAACAAAAGGGTAACTAAAAACGAAAATACTACCGAAGCAATTGCCCAACCGGTATAGGTTAGTAATCCCGAAACAGCAACATACCATTTATGAAACAGGGTTTCCGGCAAGGGTTCTATTATATCGATGCGTGCGTTTTTTGCAAAAAGAAGGTTGTTTTTAATCTCGGCATCGTTTGGGTTTAGTTGCAGTGCTTTTTCGTAATAATAAATGGCAGGACCTATTTTGTTTATTTTATAATAAGCATTGCCCAAGTTAAAATATAAATCGGAGGAGTGCTGTCCGTTTTCTATTATCTTTTTCCAAGTTGCAATGGCTTCTTGGTAGTTTTGCGATTTGTATTGTTGCTTCCCTTGTTCAAAAAGAGCATTATTTTGTGCCGAACTTAAAAAAGAAAGTAAAAGAACTACAATAAAGGCTAAATTTCTGCTATGTTTTAATACTACATTCATAACTTAATTTGTTTATCAATGTTAGCAATAATCGTTACCGCTTGGTTATAATCCTCTTTTATCTCGGTTTTTGTGGTAGGTGCATATCTTGCCAGTTCGCAATTTTTAAGTAAGGATATAAATTGGGTAGCGGTGTTTACATCGACTCCTTTTTCTTGGAGAAGTTGTTGTATTTTCTCTTTGGTAAAATCGCTGGTTTCAATGTTGAGTTTTGCTTTTAGGTAATTGTGAAGAGCACGTTCCAACGATTCGTAGAAGGTAGTCTTATCAGAACTGTTTTTCTTTGCTTCCGAAAGGTATTTCTTTGCCAATTTATTACGCGACCGCAATTTGTTTCCTTCTACATCAAGAGCTTGTTCTTTTCGTTTTTTTCCGATAAAAATAAATAACGGAATAAATACAAACGGTACGATCAATAATATCCAATACAAACGAGACTTAAAGAAATCTTTTTCTTCAATAGGTTTTAAATTGGTATTTAATTTAATGTAAGCAAATTGTTTTTGTGGTGTAATTATATTTTGTTTTCCGGTATGGGTTGTGGTGGTTGAAGGGTCTGAAACAGGACCGTTTTCTACATTGATAACCAGATCGGAAGATTTTAGTGTTTTGTAGGTTTCGGTTTTTGGGTCGAAATAAGAAAAACGAATAGGGCGAATAGGATAAACCCCTTTATTCTGCGGAACAATAGTGTAAGTATCTGTAATACTGCCTTGCATACCTTGTGCGGTTACTCGTATTTTATTATCTCTAACGGGTTCGTACACCTCGAGAGAAGCAGGGAGGTTTACTTTTGGTAAATCAAAAAGCTTTAAGTTTCCTTTTCCCGAAACTTTTACTTTCATTTCTAACGACTCGTTAGCATCAAGTTTAGTTTTGTTTGTTTTTACACTAAAAGTAAAATTTCCAACCGCACCTGTAAAGTCTTCGGGTTTGTTGGCTTCGGGTAGTGGTTTTACGTTAATGATAATATTTCCTGCCGAGATGGTTTTATTAACTCGCGAAGTAATGGGTCTACCAAAGAAGTCTCTTTTGTTGGTTTCTACATCAATAGGAACGTCTAAAACCAAAGGCTCAATAGTAAGTTTTCCGATTTTTTGCGGGTACAAAACG